>JAPSIJ010000564.1 GCA_031178805.1 Cellulomonas sp.
GACCCGGGCGGGCTCGGGCCGGGGTACTGGTTCCAGCAGATGGACGCGCCGCGGCCGCAGCGGAACCGGATCCACGTCGACGTCACCGTGCCGCACGACCAGGCCGAGGCGCGGGTCGCCGCGGCGCTCGCGGCGGGCGGCCGGCTGGTGTCGGACGAGCGCGCCCCGGCGTTCTGGGTGCTCGCGGACGCCGAGGGCAACGAGGCGTGCGTGTGCACCTGGCAGGCCCGCGGTGCGGGGTGAGCGGGGCGCCGGCCGCCGTGCCGCCGGCGGGGGTGTCCGCATCGTGGTCGTCCGCCACGTGGCCCTGCGCGGAACCGCGCGCGCGACGGTCCTAGACTCCCGGCCATGACCGCCACGTCCGACACGACCTCCGGCACCCCCAGCACCGCCGCGGGGACGCCCGACATCAAGCCCCGCTCGCGCCAGGTCACCGACGGCATCGAGGCCACCGCGTCCCGCGGCATGCTCCGCGCCGTCGGCATGGGCGACGACGACTGGGTCAAGCCGCAGATCGGCGTCGCGAGCTCGTGGAACGAGATCACGCCCTGCAACCTGTCCCTGCAGCGGCTCGCGCAGGCCGTGAAGAACGGCGTGCACGCCGGGGGCGGCTACCCGCTGGAGTTCGGCACCATCTCGGTGTCCGACGGCATCTCGATGGGCCACGAGGGGATGCACTTCTCCCTGGTGAGCCGCGACATCATCGCGGACAGCGTCGAGACCGTGATGCAGGCCGAGCGGCTGGACGGCTCCGTGCTGCTGGCCGGCTGCGACAAGTCGCTGCCGGGCATGCTGATGGCCGCCGCGCGCCTCGACCTGTCGAGCGTGTTCCTCTACGCCGGGTCGATCATGCCGGGCTGGGTGAAGCTCGAGGACGGCACCGAGAAGGACGTCACGCTGATCGACGCCTTCGAGGCCGTCGGCGCCTGCTCCCGCGGGCTGATGAGCAAGGGCGACCTCGACCGCATCGAGCGCGCCATCTGCCCCGGCGAGGGTGCCTGCGGCGGCATGTACACCGCGAACACCATGGCGTCCGTCGCCGAGGCGATGGGCATGTCGCTGCCGGGCTCCGCCGCCCCGCCGAGCGCCGACCGCCGCCGCGACAACTTCGCGCACAAGTCGGGCGAGGCCGTGGTCGAGCTGCTGCGCCGCGGGATCACCGCGCGGCAGATCATGACCAAGGAGGCGTTCGAGAACGCCATCGCCGTGGTGATGGCCTTCGGCGGCTCCACCAACGCGGTGCTGCACCTGCTGGCCATCGCGCACGAGGCCGAGGTCGACCTCACGCTCGACGACTTCAAGCGGGTCGCCGCCAAGGTCCCGCACCTGGGCGACCTCAAGCCGTTCGGCCGGTACGTGATGGCCGACGTCGACCGCATCGGCGGCGTCCCCGTCGTGATGAAGGCGCTGCTCGACGCGGGCCTGCTGCACGGCGACTGCCTCACGGTGACCGGCAAGACGGTCGCGGAGAACCTCGCGGACATCACCCCGCCGGACCCGGACGGCAAGATCCTGCGCGCGATGGACAACCCGATCCACAAGACCGGCGGCATCACCATCCTCGACGGGTCGCTGGCCCCCGAGGGCGCCGTCGTGAAGTCCGCGGGCTTCGACACGGACGTGTTCGAGGGCACCGCGCGGGTGTTCGAGCGCGAGCGCGCCGCCCTGGACGCGCTGGAGGACGGCACCATCCAGGCCGGCGACGTGGTGGTCATCCGCTACGAGGGCCCGAAGGGCGGCCCCGGCATGCGCGAGATGCTGGCGATCACCGGCGCCATCAAGGGCGCGGGGCTCGGCAAGGACGTGCTGCTGCTCACCGACGGCCGGTTCTCCGGCGGCACGACCGGCCTGTGCGTCGGGCACGTCGCCCCCGAGGCGGTCGACGGCGGCCCGATCGCGTTCGTCCGGGACGGCGACCGGATCCGGCTCGACGTCGCCAACGCGACGCTCGACCTGCTGGTCG
>JAPSIJ010000565.1 GCA_031178805.1 Cellulomonas sp.
ACATCCAGTGCCGGTCCCGGTCGTCGGTGACCATCGCGACGCCGCCGCCGTCCAGGGCCGGCACGACCGCCGGCACCCGCACCCGCCCGTCCACCGCGAGGGCCCGCAGCCACGCGACCTCGGACTCGGCCGCCGCGGTGTCCTCCATGTAGGCGGGGTGCGCGACGCGGGTCATCGCCACGGGCAGGCCGCCGACGCGCACGCGGAACGTCGCGTTGTGCGACAGGCCGACCAGCTCGACCCCGGTCCGCAGCGGGTCCCAGCCCCACTGCGCGCACAGCCCGGCGTGCAGCCAGCGCGGCGCGGGCGCCCCGACCGGCAGCCGGCCGAACGGCGGGTCGGGGTCCGCGACCCCGGTACCGGCCGGTGTGTCGTCGATGGTCATGTCTGCCCCCGCCGGTGCTCGCGTCGTCGCCGGGCCGCCCCCTGCGCCCCTGCCCACTCTCCGGAGCGCGCACCCGCCGGGACAAGGACGGGACGAGGGATTTCACGCAGGTGTCACCCCCGGCCCGGGGCGGTGACGCGCCGGAAACACGCCCGTCCCCTGCCCGTCCCCGGCCCGCCTAGGGTGCTGCCGTGACCGACCTCCCGGACGCCTCGACCACCGGCCCCGTGACGATCCCCCCGGTGCGGGTGCGCGAGCACCGCGTGCGGGTGCCCGTGGACCGCGCGCACCCGGACCGCTACCCCGACATCGACGTGTTCGTCCGCGAGCTCGTCGACCCGCAGCGCGACGGCGAGGACCTGCCGCTGCTGCTGTTCCTGCAGGGCGGGCCCGGCGGGATGGGCCCGCGGCCGCTGGGCGGCGGCTGGTGGTCCACCGCGCTGCGCACCCACCGCGTGGTGCTGCTCGACCAGCGCGGCACCGGGCGGTCGGGGCGGGTCGACGGCCGGACCGTCGCCGCGTTCCCGGACGGCGCCGCGGCGGCCGAGTACCTGGCGTGCTTCCGGGCGGACGCGGTCGTCGCCGACGCGGAGGCCGTGCGGCACGCCGTGTACGGCGGGCGGCGGTGGGCGACGCTCGGGCAGTCGTACGGCGGCTTCCTCACGCTGACCTACCTGTCCCGGCACCCCGAGGCGCTCACCGCCTGCTACGTGACCGGCGGTCTGCCCGGCACCGGCGCGACGGCCGAGGACGTGTACGCCCGCACCTTCCCGCGGCAGGCCGCGCGGGTGGCGGCGTTCGCCCGCCGGTATCCCGAGGACGTCCAGCGGCTCGCGGCGCTCGCGGACCGGCTCGCCGCGGGCGACGTGCGGCTGCCCGACGGAGACTCGTTCACCGTGCGCCGGCTGCAGACCCTCGGCATGCCCCTGGGCATGAGCACCGGCGTCGACGGGCTGCACTGGCTGCTCGACACCCTCGACCCGGCCGCGGACGGCACGCCCGACGACGCCTTCGCGCTCGCGGTCCAGACCCAGACCGGCTTCGACGCCAACCCGCTCTACGCGGTGCTGCAGGAGGCCATCTACCACCAGGGCGAGCGCGCAGGCGGCTGGGCCGCGCAGGCCGAGGTGGACCGGCGCCCGGACCTGGACCCCGCCGCCCGCCCGCTCGGGCTCACCGGCGAGGCGGTGTTCCCGTGGATGTTCGAGGAGATCCGGGCCCTGCGGCCGTTCCGGGCGGCCGCCGAGGCGCTCGCGGCGCGCACGTCCTGGCCCGCGCTCTACGACCGGGACCGCCTGGCAGCCAACGACGTCCCGCTGGCCGCCGTGCAGTACGTCGACGACCCGTACGTCGACCTCGACTTGGCGCTCGCCACCGCGGACGTGGTCGGCGCCGCGCAGGTCTGGGTGACCAACGAGTACCTGCACGACGGCCTGCGCGCGGCCGGCGACGTGATCCTGCCGCACCTGATCGACCTCGCCGCGGGCCGCTGGTCGGTGACGCGGGGCTGAGTCAGAGCAGCCGGCGCGAGCCCGGGCGGACCACCCGCAGCCAGCGGTAGCCGTACGCGGGCAGCT
>JAPSIJ010000566.1 GCA_031178805.1 Cellulomonas sp.
AGCAGGTGCAGCAGCCGGAGCAGCTCGGTCTGCTCGTCCGGCGCCAGGCGCGCCATCAGCGCCTCGGCGTGCCGGCGCCGCTGCCGGTCGGCCTCGGCCAGCACGGCGCGGCCCTGCTCGGTGACGGCCACCAGCGTCGCGCGCCGGTCGGTGGGGTCCGGCTGCCGGGCGACCAGCCCGGCGCGCTCCAGGTCGTCCACCAGCGAGGTGACCGACCGGGGCACCACCTCGAGCGCGGCGGCCAGGGCGGTCTGCCGCTGCGGCTCCGCGGACCGCGCCACGACGCGCAGCAGCCGGTGCCGGGACGGGGTGAGGTCCACCTGCTCGCGGACGTCGCGGCGCATGCTGTGCAGCGCGCGGCGCAGCAGCCAGAACAGCTCGTCGCCGGGGTGGGCGGGCGGGGTGACCGGGGTCATGCCGGCCAGGATAGCGAACCTGGCACATAGAGAGGTACCCTCACTAAAGTTCGTCCGCAGGGAGGCCCCATGTCCATGCACGGTCCCGGGGGCGCCAACGGCCGGTCCATGTACCGCTCGTTCCGCCTCGACCCGTCCGTCGCCGAGCGCCGCGTCACCCGTGACGTGCTGCGCCGCATCCTCACGTTCGCCCGCCCGTACCGCCGGCTGATCACGGTCTTCCTCGTGCTCGTCGCCGTCGACGCCGCGGTGGGCGCCGCCACGCCGCTGCTGTACCGGCAGATCATCGACCACGGCATCGCGCAGGGCCGCACCGGCCTGGTGCTCGGGCTCGCCGGCGTGGTCGCGCTGCTCGCCCTCGTCGCCGCGGGCCTGGCCCTCGCCTCGCGCTGGCTGTCCGCGCGGATCGGCGAGGGCCTCATCCTCGACCTGCGCACGCAGGTGTTCGACCACGTGCAGCGGATGCCGCTCGCGTTCTTCTCCCGCACCCAGACCGGCGCGCTGGTGCAGCGGCTGAACGGCGACGTGCTGGGTGCGCAGCAGGCGTTCACCTCCACGCTGTCCAACGTCGTGTCCAACGTGCTCACCGTGGTGCTGGTGATCGCCGCCATGCTGTCGCTGTCCTGGCAGATCACGCTGATCTCCCTGGTGCTGCTGCCGGTGTTCGTGCTGCCGGTGCGCGCCATGGGCCGCCGGCTGGCCGCGGTGACCTCGGAGGCCTACGGGCTGAACGCCGAGATGGGCCAGACGATGACCGAGCGGTTCAACGTCGCCGGCGCGCAGCTGGTCAAGCTCTACGGCCGGCCCGACGACGAGACCGAGGTGTTCGCCGGCCGCGCCGCGCGGGTGCGGGACATCGGCATCACGAGCGCGATGTACTCGGCGGTGTTCCGGGTGGGGCTGACGCTGGTCGCCGCGATCGCCGTGGCGATCGTCTACGGCCTCGGCGGCGTGCTGGCGATCCAGGGGTCGCTCACCGTCGGCGTGGTCGTCGCGCTCACCTCGTACCTGACCCGGCTCTACGGCCCGATCACCGCGCTGTCCAACGTGCAGGTCGACATCATGACCACCCTCGTCTCGTTCGAGCGGGTGCTGGAGGTGCTGGACCTGAAGCCGACCGTCGCCGACGCCCCGGACGCGCGGCCGCTGCCGGCGGACCTGCCGCGCACCGCGAGCGTGGAGCTGGACGACGTCTCGTTCCGCTACCCGGCGGCGTCCGAGGTGTCGCTGGCCTCGCTGGAGTCGGTCGCCCGGCTGCAGACCGAGGTGCCCGGCACCACGCTGGAGCACGTGTCGTTCACGGTGCCGCACGGGCACCTGGTCGCGCTGGTCGGCCCGTCCGGCGCCGGCAAGTCCACCACCGCCTCGCTGGTCGCCCGGCTGTACGACGTCACGGGCGGCGCCGTCCGGATCGCCGGGCACGACGTCCGCGAGGTGACGCAGGACAGCCTGCGCGACGCCATCGGCATCGTCACCCAGGACGCCCACCTGTTCCACGACACCATCCGCGCGAACCTGGCGTACGCCCGCCCCGG
>JAPSIJ010000567.1 GCA_031178805.1 Cellulomonas sp.
ACGACCTCGAGCGGCCGGACGGACGGGTGGTACAGGGGCAGGACGTCGCCGACGGCGAGGTCGACGACGTCCCGGGGGTGCACGGTGCGCGGCGTGCAGCGCACGACCACCTCGACGGGTACCTCGCGGGTGGCGGTCTCGAGCTCCGCGCGGGCGTCCTGCTGGCGGCGGTGCTCGTCGACGTCGCGGACGGCTCCGTCGTCACCGGCGCGCAGGGCGCCGAGCACGAGGTCGGCGGGCAGCATGAGCGTGGCCACGTCGGTGCGCTCGCCGACGCGCAGGGCGAACGTCGAGACGAGCACCGCGTCGGAGGCGCCGACCGCCTGCACGAACTGCGGGTTGTACTGCACCTGGCGGAACGTCAGCTGCAGCGGGGTGATCGTGGCGAACACGTAGCCGAGGTCGTCCAGCGCGCGCTGCAGGACCTCGCGCACGACCGTGGTCTCGATCTCCGTGAGCTCGCGCCCCTCGCGCTCGTCGCCGAGGCCGCTGCCGCCGAACAGGTAGTCGACCCACACGAGGGCCGTCGGGACGGGCAGCTGGAGGATCGCCGTGGTGCGCGGCTGCTCGACCGTGCACAGGACCACCGCGGTGGGCGTCGGCAGCGCGCCGACGTACTCGTCGTAGGGCTGCAGCGCCAGGTCGTCGAAGCTCACCTGCGCGGGTGTGCGCAGGCGCGCCGTCAGCTGGGTCCCCCACAGGCGGGCGAACCTCTGCAGCGCCATCTCGAGGTGGCGGGCGTGCTCGCGCGACAGGGTGAGCGGGCGGCGGAAGTCGTACGGCACCGGGTCGGTGGTGCGGGCACGCCGGCTCACGGGCGCGGCCGTGCGCGGGGGCGGCGGCGTGGGTGCGGTCACGAGCACCTCATCGGCGGGCGCACGCCTGTTGTGAGCAACCCGAACGGAGCAATCTCCGGCACCCGGTCGGTCTGGGTGCCAGTCCTCATCTCCCCCGCCGCGTCCGTCCTGGACGCGGTGCGCCTGCCCGGTTCGGGTGCGGGCGGGTGCGGGAGCAACGGCGGCGCCGTCCGTGGCGCCGGCTGGTCACGTCACTGCGTGACGTAGTTGGTCAGGTAGACGTCCATCACCTCCCCGTGGTAGGCCTCCTCGAGCCGGTGCAGGAGCTCGGCCTTGAGCGCGACGCGGCCCTCGGCGCCCGACACCTCGGCGAGCGGGCGCCCCGAGTACAGGGCGATGGCGATGTCGACGGCCTTCGAGCCGTCGACCGTGCCGTGCCCGCTGCCGCCGGCGTCGGCGGTGAGCTGGAGCGTCATGCCGAACCGCAGGTAGTGGCCCTCGGCGAGGTTGAGGCTGATCGGCTCGATCGCGAGGACCTCACCGGGCTCGTGCACGGGCTCCGCCGCCTCGGCGTCCCCGCCGCGGAGCAGGAAGAACCAGGCGGCGGCGGCCGCGAGGACGACGGCCGCGGCGACGACGAGCAGGAGCTTCCTGCTCCGCTTCTTCACGGGCGGCTCGGGCGCGGGCTCCGGCGTCTCCCGCGCGCCGATGGAGCCACCGGGCTTACCGCCCCCGATCTTCTGACCCGACACCACACGCTGCTCGACAGGCATGCTCACCCCTCCTTCGTCCGCGGGCCGGTGGCCCGTCCTGGCCGCCGGGACCGTCCCGGCGGGTGTGTCCTGCTGTGTGCGCTCAGCGGCCGGCCACGGCCGGCAGGAGCTCGCGCACCGTCTCCGGCGCACCGCTGAGGACCACGAGGTCCACCCGCCGGTTGAGGGCCAGCGACGCCTCGTCCATGCCGTGCGCGACCGGGCGTGCGTCGCCGTAGCCGACCGCGGAGATGCGCGACGCCGGCATGCCGTCGCGCTCCACCAGGTGACGCAGGACCTGGGTGGCGCGGTCCGCCGACAGCTCCCAGTTCGTGGCGTAGCGGGAGCCCGACGGCAGCACGTTGGCGTGCCCCTCGACCGCGACCTGCTCCGGGAGCG
>JAPSIJ010000568.1 GCA_031178805.1 Cellulomonas sp.
GGTCCTGCCCCACCAGCTCGGCGAGCTCGTCGTCGTTCGGCTTCACCAGGGCGAGGCCGCCGTGCCGGACCGCCGCCGCGAACGGGGCGCCCGAGGTGTCCAGCACCACCGGGACGCCGTGGGCGGCACCGAGGTCGGCGACCCGGCCGAGGAACGCGTCGTCCACGCCGGCGGGCAGGCTGCCGGCGGCGACGACCGCCGACGCGCCCGCGGCGAGCTCGGCGTCCACCGCGGCGAGCAGGGCGGCCTGCTCCTCGGGGGTGAGGGCGGGGCCCGGGGCGTTGATCTTGGTGGTCGCGCCGCTCGCCTCGGTGAGCGTGATGTTGGACCGGGTGTCGCCGGCGACGGGCACCGGGCGGGCGTCCACGCCCTGCGCCGCGAGCAGCGCGACGACCTGGGCGCCGTCCGGGCCGCCCGCGGGCAGCACGGCCCGGGACGCGACCCCGTGCGCCGCCAGCGCGCGGGAGACGTTGATGCCCTTGCCGCCGGGGTGCAGGTGGGTGGCCGCGGCGCGGTTCACCTCGCCGGGCTCCAGGCGCTCGAGGTGCAGGGCGCGGTCCAGGCTGGGGTTCGGGGTCAGCGTGACGACCCGGTGCGCGGTCACGCGCGCACCACCCGGGTGCCGGCGGCCTCGATCTCGTCGGCGAGCTCCGGCTCCCCGCCCGAGTCGGTGACCAGCGTGTCCACGTCCTCCAGGTCGGCGACGTGCGCGAAGTCCGCGCGGCCGAGCTTGGTGTGGTCGGCCAGCACCACGGTGCGGCGGGCGGACCGGACCAGGGCCCGCTTCACCGCCGCCTCCGCGAGGTCGGGGGTGGTGAGCCCGTGCTCGGCGCTGAGGCCGTTGGTGCCGAGGAACGCGACGTCCACGTGGATGTCGGCGAGCTCGCGCAGCGCCCAGGTGCCGACCGCGGCGAGGGTCCGGCCGCGGACGGTGCCGCCGACCAGGTGCAGCGTGATGCCCGGGCGGGTGGCGAGCACCGTCGCGACCGGCAGCGCGTGCGTCACGACGGTGAGCTCGCGGTCGGTGGGCAGCAGCTCGGCGAGGCGGACGGTGGTGGTGCCGGCGTCCAGCACGATCGCGCCGCCCTGCGGCAGCTCGTCGAGGGCGGCCTTGGCGATCCGGTCCTTCTCGCCCGAGAGCAGCCCCTCGCGCTGGGCGAGCCCGGGCTCGAAGCCGAGCTGCTCGACGGGGATCGCGCCGCCGTGCACCCGCCGGACGAGGCCGTGCCGCTCCAGCACGGTGAGGTCGCGGCGGACCGTCTCCGGGGTGACGTCGAGGGTGGTGGCGAGCGAGGCGACGTCGACCCGGCCGTCCCGCCGGGCGGCGGCGAGGATCTGCTGCTGGCGCTCCGTTGCGTACACGTCGGCTCCGTCGGGTCGTGTCGATCCCCCGCGCGCCGTGGTCCCGACGCTGGGCTGCTGCGCGACCAGCATGCCCCACCACGACGGCAAAACGCAACCACCCAAAGCAGATCGGGCAGGAAACCAACACCCAAACGGACATCCGCCGACCCCGGGGACGCCGCGAGGGCCGCACCCGGGCGGGGTGCGGCCCTCGCGGGCGGCCGGACGGAACGGGTCAGCGGGGCTGGTACGGGCTGACCACGATCTCGACCCGCTGGAACTCCTTGAGGTCGGAGTAGCCGGTCGTCGCCATCGCCCGGCGCAGGGCGCCGACCAGGTTCAGCGTGCCGTCGGCGGTGTGCCCGGGGCCGAACAGCACCTGCTCCAGCGTGCCGGCCTGGCCGACGTGCACGCGCTCCCCGCGCGGCAGGTGCGGGTGGTGCGCCTCGGGGCCCCAGTGCCAGCCGCGGCCCGGCGCCTCGGTCGCGCGGGCCAGCGCGGCGCCGACCATGACGGCGTCCGCGCCGCAGGCGATCGCCTTGACCAGGTCGCCGGACCGGCCGACCCCGCCGTCGGTGATGACGTGCACGTAGCGGCCGCCGG
>JAPSIJ010000569.1 GCA_031178805.1 Cellulomonas sp.
CGCTTCTTGTCGCTCGCCCGGGTGTCCCGGGGCGGCAGCTGGATGGTGCGCTCGGCCTCGATGCCGCCCTGCAGCTCGCGACCGCGCTCCACCTCCGCGTCGAGCTCGGCGCCGAACAGCAGGGCCAGGTTCGTGATCCACAGCCACAGCAGGAAGATGATCACGCCGGCCAGCGAGCCGTAGGTGCTGCCGTAGCTGCTGAAGTTCACGACGTAGAAGCCGAACGCGGCGGAGGCGAGGATCCACACGATCACCGCGACCAGGGCCCCGGTGCTGATCCAGCGGAACTTCGGCTGCCGGACGTTCGGGGTGAAGTAGTACAGGATCGCGATGGCCAGCACGACCAGGGCGAGCACCACCGGCCACTTCGCGATGCTCCAGACGGTGACCGCGACGTCGCTCAGCCCGATGGCGGAGCCGACCTCCTCGGCGATGCCGCCGGACAGCACCACGGCGACGACCACCAGCACGGCGATGACCACGAGCACCAGGGTCACGACCAGCAGCACGGGGCGCAGCTTCCAGATCGGCCGGCCCTCGTCGATCTCGTAGACCCGGTTCATGCCGCGGCTGAACGCGTTCACGTACCCCGAGGCCGACCACAGCGCGACGAGCAGCGAGATGACGAAGGTCAGCCCGGCGCCGGGCGAGTTGGAGATGTTCTCCAGGATCGGCTTGAGGGTGTCCTCCGCGCTGTCCGTGCCGACCAGCCCGGAGGCGGTGGACACCAGGTCCTCGACGAGCTGCTGCCCGTTGCCGACGAGGCCGAGGATCGACACCACGGCCAGCAGCGCGGGCGCGACCGCCAGCACCGCGTAGTACGTCAGCGCCGCGGCGAGGTCGGTGCACTGGTCGTGGCCGAACTCCCGCACGGTGGTGCGGAGCACGTACAGCCACGACCGCTTCTCGAGGTCGCCGGGGGAGTCCGGCTTGCGCGGGTCGTCGGGGTCCGGTGCCGTGGTCTTCTCACTGCTTCGCTCGTCGTGCTGCGCCACGGTGCTCCTCCTGCGTGCGTCCGCCGGGCCGGCGGGACCTCTGCGGAGGCGGGTCCTGCCTCCGTCCGTCCGGCCCAGCGTCACCCGGTCGGCGGTACTCCGCCACAGGAGCGCCGGCCGCGACGCGGGCGGGTCAGCCCTCGACGCGCAGGCCGTCGAGCGCGTTCAGCCGGTAGCCGACGCCGCGCACCGTCGTGATCAGCCCCTCCAGGCCGGTCTTGGCGCGCACCCGGCGCACGTGCACGTCGACGGTCCGGGTGCCCTCCGACAGGTCCCGGGTGCGCCAGGCCCCGGCGTAGAGCTCGTCGCGGGTCACCACCCGGCCGACGGACCGGGCGAGGTACGCCACCAGGTCGAACTCCTGGCGGGTCAGGTCCACGGCGACGTCGTCGACGAGCACCCGGCGGCCGGGCAGGTCCACCCGGACGGTGCGGACCAGCGGCAGGGCGGCGAGCAGCGCCTCGAACCCGCGGAGGTCGGCGGGGCGGACGGCGGGGGCGGTGGGCACGACGGTGCGCGCGGCGGTGGGCAGGGCGGGGGTCAGGACGGACATGACGGCTCCTCGGGCGGTCCGCCGCGCACGAGGCTGCTGCGGCGGGCGGGACGACGGGTCCCGCGGGGTGGCTGACGGCTGGGGCGGCGGTCAGGCCCGACAGAGCGGACGCGCGCAGACGTGCGCCGTGGGGCGGCACGTGCGGGGCGCGGAGGTCATGGTGGCGAGTGTGGCACGCCCGCGGGCGCCGGGGCACGGACTCGGGGGCCCGTCTCACGTCCCGGACGGGTGTGACGGGGCTCAGCCCGCTCAGCCCGCCGGCGGCTCCGTCACGTCCTGGGCCGGCGTGCCGGCGTCCGAGGCGTCCGGGTCGGCCTCGGGGTCCGGGTCCGGCACGGGGACCGGCCACGGCTCCGGGTCGCGCACGGTGGCGGTCGCGTCCGTGCCGATCTCCACCA
>JAPSIJ010000002.1 GCA_031178805.1 Cellulomonas sp.
CCGGTGACGCACCGGCTGGCGCACCTGGAGCGGTGGCTGGACTACGCCGTGGACCTCGGCCTGAACGGGCTCGCGCTGGGCCCGGTGTTCGCGTCGAGCACGCACGGCTACGACACGACCGACCACCTCGCCGTGGACCCGCGGCTCGGCGACCGCGCCGACCTCGACCACCTGCTCGCCGCCGCGCACGACCGCGGCGTGCGCGTGCTCCTCGACGGGGTGTTCAACCACGTCGGCGACCAGCACCCGCTGTTCCGGGCGGCGCTCGCCGGCGGACCGGACGCCCCGGAGGCCGAGCTGTTCCGGATCCGGTGGACCGATGACGGCCCGGAGTGGGACTGCTTCGAGGGCCACCGGTCCCTGGTGACGCTGAACCACGACTCCCCCCGCGTGGTGGACCTGGTCGCAGACGTGATGACCCACTGGCTGGACGCCGGCGCGGACGGCTGGCGGCTGGACGCGGCGTACGCGGTGCCCACGGCCTTCTGGGCGCAGGTCACCGCGCGGGTCCGGGAGCGGCACCCCGACGCCTACCTGATGGGCGAGGTGATCCACGGCGACTACCCCGCGTTCGTGACCGCGGCCGGCGTGGACGCCGTGACCCAGTACGAGCTGTGGAAGGCCACCTGGAGCGCGATCCGCGACCGCAACTTCCACGAGCTGGTGTGGACCCTCGGCCGGCACGACGCGTTCCTGGACGCGTTCGTGCCGTACACGTTCGTCGGGAACCACGACGTGACCCGGATCGCGGACCAGGTGGGCGACCCGGCCCTCGCCGGCCACGCCCTCGCCGTGCTGGCCACCGTGGGCGGGACGCCGGCGGTGTACTACGGCGACGAGCGGGCGTACCGGGGCGTCAAGGAGGACCGCGCGGGCGGTGACGACGCGGTCCGGCCGCCCTTCCCGGCGTCCCCCGACGACCTCCCCGGCCCGGAGGCCGCCCCGGAGGGCTGGGCGGCGTACCACCGGCACCAGGCGCTGCTCGGGCTGCGCCGCCGGCACCCGTGGCTGCACACCGCCCGCACCCGGGTGGCGGAGGTGACGAACACGCGGCTGGCCTACGAGGCGCGGCCGGCCGACGACGCCCCCGGCCCGCGGCTGCTCGTCGCGCTGACCCTGGACGACGCCCCGTGGGCGCTGCCGGTGCCGGCGGGCGACGCGGGACCGGCCCGGACCGCCGCCGCGAGCCACCCCGTCCCCGGGACGACCGCGCGGGGGCACGTCGTGGACGTGCCCCCGCGGGGCTGGGTCGTGCTGGAGGTCTGACCTACTTCTTGGCGGCCGCCTTCTTCCGCGGCGCCGCCTTGCGGGCGGCCGGCTTCTTCTTCGGCGCGGAGGCGCGCTTCTCGGCCAGCAGCTCGACGGCCTGCTCCGGGGTGATCGACTCCGGGGTGACGTCGCGCGGCAGCGTCCGGTTGGTCTCGCCGTCGGTGACGTACGCGCCGAACCGGCCGTCCTTCACCACGATCGGCTTGCCCGAGGTGGGGTCGTCGCCGAGCTCGCGCAGCGGCGGGGTCGCGGTCGCGCCGCGCCCGCGCTTGGGCTGCGCGTAGATGGCGAGCGCCTCCTCCAGCGTCGTGGTGAAGATCGCCTCCTCCGACGGCAGCGTGCGCGAGTCGGTGCCCTTCTTCAGGTAGGGCCCGTACCGGCCGTTCTGGGCGGTGATCTCCGCGCCCGTCTCCGGGTCCGTGCCGACCACGCGCGGCAGGCTGAGCAGCTGCAGCGCCTCGTCCAGGGTGATGGTCTGCAGCGACTGCGACTTCAGCAGCGAGCCGGTGCGCGGCTTCGGCTGCGCGGCGAGCGCCTTCTTCTTCGCGGCGGCCGACAGGCCCGGGTCGAGCTCCGGCTCGGGCAGCAGCTCGGTGACGTACGGGCCGTAGCGGCCGTTCTTCGCCACGATCGTCGTGCCCGTGGCCGGGTCGGTGCCCAGCACGAGGTCGCCCTCGGGCTGGGTCTCCAGCAGCTCGCGGGCGCGCTCGGTCGTGAGCTCGTCGGGCGCCAGGTCGTCGGGCACGGAGGCGCGGCGCGGGTTGCCGTCGGGGCCCGGCTCGCCGCCGGTCTCCTCGATGTACGGGCCGTACCGGCCGACGCGCAGCGTGATGCCGTCACCCAGGTCGATGGAGTTCACCTCGCGGGCGTCGATCTCGCCGAGGTTGGTGACCAGCGCGTGCAGGCCCTCGTCGTGGCCGCGCTCCGCGCCGTCGCCCTCGCCGAAGTAGAACCGGGTCAGCCACTCGACGCGGTCCTTCTGGCCCGCGGCGATCGCGTCGAGGTCCTCCTCCATGCCGGCGGTGAAGTCGTAGTCGACCAGCCGGTCGAAGTTCTCCTCCAGCAGCCGGGTGACGGCGAACGCCAGCCAGGTCGGCACCAGGGCCTGACCGCGGCTGGTGACGTAGCCGCGGTCCTGGATCACCGAGATCGTGGCGGCGTAGGTGGACGGGCGGCCGATGCCGCGCTCCTCCAGGGCCTTGACCAGGCTCGCCTCGGTGAACCGCGGGGGCGGGGACGTCCGGTGCCCGTCCGCGGAGAGGTCGGACGCGGCGACCGGGTCGCCCTCGGCCATCTGCGGCAGCCGGGCCTCGCGACCGCCCTTGTCCTCCGCCTCGGCGTCGGAGGAGTACCGGTCGACGTCGCGGCCCTCCTCGTACGCGGCGAGGAACCCGCGGAAGGTGATCACGGTGCCGCTGGCGGCGAACACCGCGGCGGTCGAGGCGCCGGCGGCGGGGCCGTCCGCGGCGGTGCTGCCGTCCGGCAGCGCCGGGGCGGGCACGGTGGCGGCGATCCGCACCGAGGCGGTCGAGCCGCGGGCGTCCGCCATCTGGGAGGCGACGGTCCGCTTCCAGATCAGCTCGTACAGCCGGAACTGGTCGCCGGACAGCTCGCGGGCGACCTGCGCCGGCGTGCGGAAGTTGTCCCCGGCGGGGCGGATGGCCTCGTGCGCCTCCTGCGCGCCCTTGCTCTTGGACGCGTAGACCCGCGGCCGGTCCGGCACGTGGTCGGCGCCGTACAGCTCGGCGGCCTGGCGGCGGGCGGCGTCGATCGCCTGCGTGCTCAGCACGGGCGAGTCGGTCCGCATGTAGGTGATGTAGCCGTTCTCGTACAGCGACTGCGCGGTGCGCATCGTCTGCCGGGAGGCCATCCGCAGCTTGCGGCTCGCCTCCTGCTGCAGCGTCGAGGTGGTGAACGGCGCGGCCGGCCGGCGGGTGTAGGGCTTGGTCTCCAGCGAGCGCACGCCGAACGCGGCGCCGTCGAGCGCGGACACCCACGCCTGCGCCGCGCCCTCGTCCAGGTGCACCGGGCGGCTCGCGCCGGACCCGCGGAGCACGCCGTCGTCGCCGAAGTCGCGGCCGGTGGCCACGCGGCGCTCGTCCAGCGCCACCAGGCGGGCGTCGAACGTCGGCTCCGCGGCGTCGTCCACCGCGAACGTCGCCGTCAGGTCCCAGTAGTCGGCGGCGCGGAACGCCATGCGCTCGCGCTCGCGCTCGACCACCAGGCGGGTCGCCACGGACTGCACGCGGCCGGCGGACAGGCCCTGGCGGACCTTGCGCCACAGCACCGGGCTGACCTCGTAGCCGTAGAGGCGGTCGAGGATGCGGCGGGTCTCCTGTGCGTCGACCAGCCGGTCGTCGAGCTCGCGGGTGTTCTCCAGCGCGCGGGTGATGGCCTCGCGGGTGATCTCGTGGAACACCATCCGCTTGACCGGCACCTTGGGCTTGAGCTCCTGCAGCAGGTGCCAGGCGATGGCCTCGCCCTCGCGGTCCTCGTCGGTGGCGAGGTAGAGCTCGTCGGACTCCTTGAGCAGCCGCTTGAGCTCCGCGACCTTCTTCTTCTTGTCGGAGTCCACGACGTAGTAGGGCTCGAAGCCGTGGTCCACGTCGACGGCGAACTTGCCGAACGGGCCCTTCTTCATCTCGGCGGGGAGCTCGCTCGGCTGCGGCAGGTCACGGATGTGCCCGACGCTCGCCTCGACGTCGAAGTCGTCGCCGAGGTACCCGGCGATCGTGCGCGCCTTGGCCGGCGACTCCACGATGACCAGCTTGCGACCTGCGGACATACGCTCCTGCTTCCTCGATCTGCCGGGACCTGCGGGTTCCGTCCCGGCCGGTTGCGCCTGCGCCGACCGCCTCCGGGACGCCGGGACCCTCGGGTCCGACGGCCGCGCACGGCCGACGCGGGGACAGCATGCCACCGCCTGTGCGGGGTGACTCTACGACGTCGGTCCCCCTGGGGTGCCCCCGGAGGTGGCGGACCGGCGCAGCACGAGCAGCGTGCCGAACACCGCCGCGGCGGTCGCCACGATGCCCAGCGCCCCGCCACCGTACGACGTCAGCAGCGCGGCGGTGCTGCCGACCGGGTCGTCGGACAGCCAGGTGCGGCGGAGCGCGACCAGCGCGGCACCACCGGTGAACGCCGCCACCGCCGCCAGCAGCACGACCGCCACCCGGGTGCCGGCGCGGTCGCCGCCCCGGACGACGCGGACCGCGGCGGTCGGCGGGTGCCGGTCCACGGACGTCTCGACGCCGAGCGCCAGCACGGCGCAGCCGAGGGCGCCCCACACCAGCACGACCAGCAGGCCGGCCAGCACGTCCGACGGCCGGTGCCACTGGCCGACCAGCGTGCTGACGCCCGTCGCCCCGGCGTACGCCCCGCCCAGCACCGCCACCCACGGCCGCGCCCGCGGCGGGACCACCAGCAGCACCGCCGCGGCGACGGACGCCGCCGCCGTGGTGTGCCCGCTGGGCAGGGTGTTGAACTCCGGGCCGTGCCCGTGGTCCGGGCGGTCGAGCACCATCGTCTTCAGCACGCGCGTCGTGACGTTCGAGCCCACCAGCAGCCCGCCGGTCACCAGGGCCAGGCCCCAGCGCCGCCGCGCCACGGCGATCACCGCGCACGTCACGATGGCGGCGGCGATGAAGCCGACCGAGACCACGTCCAGCACCGGCTCGGCGACGTCCCACAGCCGGTTCTGGCCGATGTGCGCGCCGTCCAGCGACGCCTGGTCCACCGCCTGGCCCTGCTCCGTGCCGACGAACACCCGCCACGTCACCCACGTGGCGACGGCGCCGACCAGCGCCACGGCGAGCGCCGCGGCGACCCGGCGGGCCGTCGCGGCGGGCGTGCGCCACCGGCGCGGGGCCGGGGCGGGCGCGCCACCGGCCGGCTCGGGGCTCCGCCAGGCGGTCGGCGGGGCGGCGGTCGGGCGGGACATGGTGCCCACGGTAGGCGAGCCGGGCGCGCGGACGCCGGTGCCGCGGTCCGCGCACACGATTCCTCCACCCTCCCGGCGCTGGCCCGGACCGCGCCGGCGGCCGAGCCGCGACGACGGCGCAGGAGATCTCGTGCGCCCTCGTGGTGTCTCGTGCGCCGTCACGGGGTGAGCACCACCGCGTGCGTGCCGGCGTCCGCGAGCCGGGCGCGGGACTCCGCGTCGGCGTGCAGGCACAGCAGGCACCCGCCCCGCTCCTCCAGCGCCGTGGCGGCACCGTCGACCGCCGCCGCCACGGCTCGGCAGCCCACCCGCGCCTCGCTCAGGTCGAGCACGACCAGCGAGGCGCAGCCGGACAGGGCGTCGAGGGCCGCGCGCAGCCGGTCCGCGTCGGCGCGGCCGAGCGCCCCGGCGGGGCGGAGGGTCGCGGTCAGCCAGGGGCCTGCGGCCTCCGCGGGGGCGAGGGCGGCGGCGTCCAGGACGGTCATGGCGGTCTCCTTCCGTCGGCTCCCCGGGGCGGGGCGACGTGACCAGGGCACTCCCCCGGCCTGGGCACCGGCTGGGTGCCACCCCCTCGTGCGCTGGAGGTGCGCCGACCCTTCACGCCACCACCTCCGCGGGTGCACGCTGGGCGCACGCACTCGACGACGAGGGGGTTGCCGTGCTCGATCTCAGCAGGGGCTTCAGCGGGTTCAGCGTGGCCGACGTGCCCGCGGCCCGGGCGTTCTACGCGGACGTGCTCGGCCTGGACGCCGAGGAGCGGGACGGGATGCTGTGGCTGCACCTGTCCGGCGGCCGCGACGTGCTGGTGTACCCCAAGGGCGACGCCCACACCCCGGCGTCGTACACGGTCCTCAACTTCCCCGTGCCCGACGTGCCGGAGGCGGTGGCGCAGCTGCGCGGCCGCGGGGTGCGGTTCGAGCGGTACGAGGGCACGCCGGTGCAGACCGACGAGGACGGCGTCTTCCGCGGCGGCGGCCCGCTGATCGCGTGGTTCACCGACCCGTCGGGCAACGTGCTGTCGGTGCTCGAGGAGGACTGAGCGGCCGCTCCGGTCGGCGCACAGGAAACCCACAGGACCACGTCAGGAGCGGCTCAGGTCCGTCCGCCAGGCTCAGCCCCATGACCACCTCCACGCTCCAGCGCGACGCCCTCTCCCGAGCGGACGGCCAGCCCGTCCGCGCCCTCGTCGTGGACGACGAGGCCAACCTCGCCGAGCTGCTGTCCACGGCCCTGCGGTACGAGGGCTGGCAGGTGGAGCACGCGCTGACCGGGCAGGCGGCGATCAAGCAGGCCAAGGCGATGGACCCCGACGTGATCCTGCTCGACGTCATGCTCCCGGACCTGTCCGGTTTGGACGTCCTGCGCCGGATCCGCGCGACGCACCCGCACGTGCCCGTGCTGTTCCTGACGGCGAAGGACGCGGTCGAGGACCGGATCGCGGGGCTCACCGCCGGCGGCGACGACTACGTCACCAAGCCGTTCAGTCTGGAGGAGGTCGTCGCCCGGCTGCGGGCGCTGCTGCGCCGGGCCGGTGCGGTCTCCGAGCGCGAGGAGGCCGTGCTGGTGGTCGGCGACCTGCGGATGGACGAGGACTCGCACGAGGTGTCCCGCGGCGGCGTGGACATCCGCCTGACGGCGACGGAGTTCGAGCTGCTGCGCTACTTCATGCGCAACCCGAAGCGCGTGCTGTCCAAGGCGCAGATCCTGGACCGCGTCTGGCAGTACGACTTCGGCGGCCAGGCCAACATCGTCGAGCTGTACGTGTCCTACCTGCGCCGGAAGATCGACAAGGGCCGCGCGCCGATGCTGCACACCCTGCGCGGCGTCGGGTACGTGCTCAAGCCCGCGGCGTGACCGCCTCCGCCCCGGCCCGGCGCCGGCGCCCGCGCTGGACGCTGCGCCGCCGGCTGGTGGCGGTCGTGCTCGCCCTGCTGGCGGCGGTCGCCGCCGTCATGGGCCTGGTGTCGACGCTCGCCCTGCGGCAGTCGCTGCTCGACCAGATCGACGACCGGCTGACCGCCGCGAGCCAGCGCGCCGCCGCGGCGCCCGGCCGGCTCGACCGCGACGACGGCCCGGCGGTCCCGGCGCCCCCGACCGGCACGGACGACGCGGCCGAGGACGCGGACCCCCGGCAGGGCCGCGACGACGTCCCGCCCGCGTTCGGCCTGCCCGGCCAGGACGTCGGCACGGTCAGCGTCTTCGAGCGCGCCGACGGCAGCACGCTGCAGGCGGGGTACCTGGACGACTCGGCCGCTGTGCGCGAGCTCACCGACGCCCAGCTCGACGTGCTGCTGGGCGTGACCCCGGACGGCACCCCGGGCACCGTGGACCTGCCGGACCTCGGCACGTACCGGGTGATCGCGGTGGTCTCGGACGACGGCGACACCTCCGTGACCGCGGTCCCGGTCGCCGCTGTCACCGCGACGGTCGACCGCTACGTGGTGGTGGAGCTGGTCGTCGCCGCCGTCGGCCTGCTGGTGGCCGCGGCGCTCGCGACCGTGCTGGTGCGCCGCGAGCTGCGCCCGCTGGACCGGGTCGCCGCGACCGCGAGCCGGGTGTCCGAGATGCCGCTGTCCCGCGGGGAGGTGGCCATCTCCGAGCGCGTGCCCGAGGAGGACACCGACCCCGCGACGGAGGTCGGCAAGGTCGGCGCCGCCCTGAACCGGGTGCTGGGCCACGTGGAGTCCGCGCTGAGCGCGCGGCACGAGTCGGAGACCCAGGTGCGGCGGTTCGTCGCCGACGCCAGCCACGAGCTGCGCACCCCGCTGGCGTCGATCCGCGGGTACGCCGAGCTGGTGCAGCGGCTGCCGGGCGACCTGCCCGACGACGCGCTGCGGGCCATGGGCCGCGTCGAGTCCGAGGCCCGCCGGATGACCTCCCTCGTCGAGGACATGCTGCTGCTGGCCCGGCTGGACGCCGGCCGGGACCTGGACGTCGAGGAGGTGGACCTGGGCGCGCTGGCGGTGGACGCCGTCGCCGACGCGCACGTGGCCGGCCCCGACCACGTCTGGCGGCTGGACCTGCCGGGCGCCGGGGACGAGGACGACGATGGCGACCTGCCGCTGGTGCTCGGCGACGAGCACCGGCTGCGTCAGGTGCTCGTCAACCTGCTGTCCAACGCCCGCGTGCACACTCCGCCCGGCACCACCGTGGTCGTGTCCGTGCTGCCCGCCGGCGACCGGGTGCTGCTCCGCGTCCGCGACGACGGCCCCGGCATCCCGGAGCCGCTGCGCTCGCGGCTGTTCGAGCGGTTCGCCCGCGGGGACGCCTCACGGAACCGCGCGGCGGGGTCCACGGGGCTCGGCCTGGCGATCGTGCACGCCGTGGTCACCGCGCACCACGGCACCATCGAGGTGGACGGCACGCCCGGCAGCACGACCTTCACGGTGCGGCTGCCGCGCGCCGCGGGCGAGCCGGCCTGACCCGGCGGTCAGGCCGAGGCGGCCGAGAGGGCGCCGATCTCGTCGTCCGCCAGCTCCAGCCGGGCGCCGGCGAGCAGGTCCGGCAGCTGCTCGACGCGGCTGGCGCTGGCGACGGGCGCCACGACGCCCGGCTGCACCCGCAGCCACGCGAGGGACACCGCGGTCACCGACGTGCCGTGCGCCGCCGCGACCTCGTCCAGGGCCGCGAGCACCCGCTCGCCGCGCGCGTCCAGGTACCGGCCGGCGGAGCCGGCGCGCGGGCTGTCCACCGCCGGGCCGCCCGGCCGGTACTTGCCGGTGAGGAAGCCGCTCGCCAGCGACGAGTACGGCATGACGCCCAGGCCCTCGCGGACGGCGAGCTCCTGCAGCGGGCCCTCGTAGTCGGTGCGGTGCACCAGGTTGTAGTGCGGCTGCAGCGCGACGAACCGCGCGACGCCGAGCTCGTCGGCGATCCGCAGGGCCTCCGCGAGCCGCTCCGCGGAGAAGTTGGACGCCGCGACGTAGCGGGCCTTGCCCTCCGCGACGACCTCGCCGAGCGCCGCGACCGTCTCCTCCAGCGGGGTGCCGGGGTCGTCGGCGTGCGCGTAGTAGAGGTCCACGTAGTCGGTCTGCAGCCGCTTGAGCGACTGCTCGATCCCCGCCCGGACCGTGGCGCGCGCCGTGCCGAGGTACCCCTCCAGCCGGCCCACCTTCGTGGCGAGCACGACGTCCGACCGGTTCCCGCGGGAGGCCATCCACCGCCCGAGCACGGCCTCCGACTCCCCGCCCTCGTGCCCCGGCGCCCAGCGGGAGTACACGTCCGCGGTGTCGACGAAGCTGCCGCCCTCCGCGACGAACGCGTCCAGGACGGCGGCGGACGCGTCCTCGTCCGCCGTCCAGCCGAACACGTTGCCGCCCAGGTTCAGGGGCAGCACGTCCAGGTCGGTGGTGCCGATGCGTGCCATGGTCCTCCTCGGTCGGGCGGCGCCGGTCAGAGCCGGGCGCCGCGGGTCGCTCCGACCGTCCTATCCCGGACGCGACCGCGACGCCCGCCGGCGCGGTGTCGGGTGCGTCTCACCGCCGGCGCGGCGGGCGCCCGGCTGCGGCGGCGTCAGAGCGGGTAGGCGGCGTACAGGTCGGCGATCTCCGCCGCGGGACCGGTGACCCGGAACACCGTCGTGCCGTTGCGCCACAGCGCCACGCCCGTGCCGTCGCCCGCGTCCACCACGGTCACCGTGCCCGTCGCCTGGTCGCCGACCAGGACCTCCTCCGAGCGGAGCACCCGGGGGCCCGACGGGTCGGCCGCACCGGTGGCGGCGTCCGACGTGGTCTCCGCGGCGGCGTCCGGCTGCGCGGGGAGCTCGGCCGCGAGCGCGGCGAGCACCCCGTCCGCCTCCTCGGGCGTCTCCCACTGACCGGCCTGCACCGTCACCTGTCCCGCACCGCCGTCGGTGTACGTCTCGGCGTAGGCCTCCAGCGCACCCCGGCCCAGCCAGTCGGCGTCGTCTGCCGAGGACGCGAGCGCGTACTGCAGGACCGTCGCGGGCAGCGCCGACGCGAACGGCGTCGTGGCAGGGCGGGCCGCGGGGGCCACGCTCGCGGTCGGGGACGGCAGCACCACGGCGGGGCCCGCGGTGGCGGTGCCGGCGTCGTCCCGGCCCAGCACGAAGGCCGTGCCCGCGCCGCCCGCGACGAGCACGGCGGCGACGATGCCGGCGACCAGGGGCCAGCGGAGCCGGCGGGCGAGCGTGCCGTCGGCGGCCGGGTCGTCGCCGCCGTCGTCCGCCGGGGTGCCGACCGCCGGGGTGCCGACCGCCGGGGTGCCGTCCGCCGCGGTGTCGTCCGCCGGGGTGCCCGCGGGCGACGCGCCGGCGGCGGCCGCGCCGGCGCCCTGGCCGACCAGCCGCGGGTGCGTCCAGGCCGCGCGCCGCTCGGCGTCCCCGGCGGGGGCGGCAGCGGCCGGCGACGCCGGGTCGGCCGGCGCGGAGCCTGCGCGCACCGGGCCGCCGGGCACCGGGCCCGACGACGGGCGCGCGGCTGCCGACGGGCCGGCCGGTGCGACGGCGTCCGCCGCTGCGCCCGTCGCGGGCGAGGGCACCACCGGGATCGCCCCGGTGCGCAGCTGGCGCCGGGTGGGGATCGCGCCGGTCCCGGTGCCGACGGCGGGCCCGGTCCCGGTGGCCGCCGCCCCGCCGTCCGCGCCCGCGGGCGTCGTCCGGGGCGTGCCGCCGGTGGGGTCGTCGCCGCGCAGGCTCGGCCACGCCGGGCGGTGCGCCGGGGCGCCCGTTCGGGCCCCGCCGGCTGCCGACCCGTCGCGGGTGCCGTCGGTGTCCGTCATGCCCGTCACTCCCTGCGCCGCCTGCACGAGGAGCGGCAGCGCGCCGCGGTCCCCGTCTCGTCCGCGCGGCAGCCTACTGTCCGCCCGGCCCGTGGCCGGGGACCGTCCGGCGCCGCGCGGCGTCACCCGCCGGGAGCGACCCGGCTCAGCCCTCGGCGGCGGGCCGGACGCGCGCGGTGTCGGACCGGGTGAGCCGCACGGCCTCGGCGAGGTCCGCCGCCTGCGCCACGCGCATCCCCTCGGGCGCCTGCCCGGCCTCGAGCGAGCCCGCGGGCACGACGGCGTGCGTGAACCCGAGCCGGGCGGCCTCGGCGAGCCGGCGCGCGGTGCCGGTGACCGGCCGGATCTCGCCGGCCAGCCCGACCTCGCCGATCGCGACCAGCCGGGGCGGCAGGGCCACGTTCTCCCGGCTGCTCACGGTCGCCAGTGCCAGGGCGAGGTCCGCCGCGGGCTCGACCACCCGGGCGCCGCCGACGGTGGAGACGTAGACGTCCTGGTCGCCGACCTTGAGCCCCGCGCGCCGCTGCAGCACCGCGAGCACCATCGCCAGCCGGCTGCCGTCCACCCCGCTGGTGGTGCGCCGCGGGTTGGCCAGCATGCTCGGCGCGACCAGGGCCTGCACCTCGGTGGCCAGCGGGCGCCGGCCCTCCAGGGTCACGGTGACGCAGGTGCCGGGCACGTGGTGCCGCTCGTGCGAGACGAACAGCCCCGAGGGGTCCGCCAGGCCGACGATGCCGGTCTCCGTGAGGTCGAAGCAGCCGACCTCGTCCGTGGGCCCGAACCGGTTCTTGGTGGCCCGCAGCAGCCGGAGCCGCGAGTGCCGGTCGCCCTCGAACTGGCAGACGACGTCGACCAGGTGCTCCAGCGTGCGCGGCCCCGCCACGGCGCCGTCCTTGGTGACGTGGCCGACCAGCACGACGGGCAGCCCGCGCTCCTTCGCCGCCGCGATCAGCGACGCCGCGACCTCCCGGACCTGCGCGACGCCACCGGGCGACCCCTCGACCGCCGCGGACGCGACCGTCTGCACGGAGTCGAGCACCAGCAGGTCGGGCTCGGTCTGCGCGAGGTGCCCGAGGATCGTGCCGAGGTCGGTCTCGGCGGTCAGCAGCAGCGTGGCGGCGAGCGCGCCGATCCGCTCGGCGCGCAGCCGCACCTGGCCCGCGGACTCCTCGCCGGTCACGTACAGGACGGTCCGGCCGCCGCTCGCCACCCGGCTCGCCACGTCCAGCAGCAGCGTCGACTTGCCCACCCCTGGCTCGCCCGCGAGCAGCACGACCGCGCCCGGCACCAGCCCGCCGCCGAGCACCCGGTCGAGCTCGCCGACCCCGGTCGGTCGGGAGCGGCTGGCCTCGACGTCGATCTCCGCGATCGGCCGCGCGGCGCCGCGCACCGGCACCTGCACCGCCGTCCGGGGGGCGGCCCCGCCCGGGCCGGTGTCCTCCGCGACCGAGCCCCACGTCTGGCACTCGCCGCACCGGCCGACCCACTTGGACGTGGTCCAGCCGCACTCGGCGCAGCGGAAGCCGGGACGCGCGGTCCGCGCGGAGGAGGTGGTGGTCACGCGCGCCACGCTAACCGCCGCCACCCACAGCCCGGCCGACGCCGGCGACCGTGACCGCATCGCAACCGTCCGCGGGCGCGTGGCCGCCACCGGGCCGGGCACCTGCCGCGTAGGATCGCGCCGTGCCCACCACCACGCCGCCCGACGACCTGCTGCGGCACACGCTCGCCGCGGTCGCGCCCGGCAGGGAGCTGCGCGACGGGCTGGAGCGCATCCTGCGCGGCCGGACCGGCGCGCTGATCGTGCTGGGCCACGACGCGACGGTCGAGAGCATCTGCTCCGGCGGGTTCGAGCTGGACGTGGAGTTCTCCGCGACGCGCCTGCGCGAGCTGGCCAAGATGGACGGCGCGATCGTCATGGACCCGGCCACCGGGCGGATCGTGCGCGCGGCCGTGCAGCTGCTGCCGGACCCGACCATCTCGACGTCCGAGTCGGGCACCCGGCACCGCACGGCCGAGCGCGTGGCCAAGCAGACCGGCCTGCCCGTCATCTCGGTGTCCGCCTCGATGCGGATCATCGCGCTGTACGTCGGCGCCCAGCGGCACGTGCTGGAGAACGCCGACGCGATCATGTCGCGCGCCAACCAGGCGCTGGCCACGCTCGAGCGGTACAAGGCCCGCCTGGACGAGGTCAGCGGCACGCTGTCGGCCCTCGAGATCGAGGACCTGGTGACCGTCCGCGACGTCTGCGTCGTCGTGCAGCGCCAGGAGATGGTCCGCCGGATCTCGGAGGAGATCGCCGGCTACGTGGTCGAGCTGGGCACCGACGGCCGCCTGCTGTCCCTGCAGCTCGACGAGCTCACCGGGGGCATCGGCACCGACAGCGAGCTGGTCATCCGCGACTACCTCGACTCCTCGCGCCGCGACGTCGACGCGATCCAGGCCGAGCTCGCGCCCCTGGACTCCACCGAGCTGCTGGACCTGGCGCTGATCGCCCGGGTGCTCGGGCTGCCGTCCGGGGTCGAGATGCTCGACGCCGCGACCGCGCCGCGCGGCTACCGGCTGATGTCGAAGGTCCCGCGCCTGCCCGCCGCCATCGTGGACCGGCTGGTCGGGCACTTCAGCGGGCTGCAGAAGCTCCTCGCGGCGAACATCGACGACCTGATGGCCGTGGACGGCGTCGGCGAGCAGCGGGCCCGCGCGGTGCGCGAGGGCCTGTCCCGGCTGGCCGAGTCCAGCATCCTCGAGCGGTACGTCTGAGGCGCGGCCGCTCCGGCCCGCCCGCCGACGCCTCACTCCAGCCCGAACACCACCGGCTCGGCCGTCGCCCCGGCGAGCGTGAGCACCGCCTGGTAGGTCCCCGGCTGGGCCGCGGCCTGGTCCGGCGCGCAGCCCTCGGCCGAGCGGTTCCGGTCCCACTGCACCTGGCGCTCGTCGGTCTGGTCGGGCGCGAGCAGCAGCTGCAGCGGCTCGCCGGACGGGCAGTCCGTGCTGGCCCAGATCCGGTCGCTGCCGGAGGTGATGAGGATCTGCCGCTGCGCGTCCCCGGCGTCGACCAGGCACGCGGTGCCGCCGGTGTTGGTGAGCCGGACCGTGAAGGTGGGCAGCGCGCCCGCGGGGTAGGACGTCGCGTCGGCCGACATCTCGACGGCGAGCGCGTCGGGCGCGCAGGCCGGCGTGCCGGCGTCCTGGGTCTCCTCCGGGGCGGGCGCCTCGGCCCCGGCGCTCGGCGTGGGGTCCGCGGCGGTGGCGTCGCCGCCCGTGAGGGCGCGCACCCCCATCACCGCGAGCACCACGACCGCGAGGAGGGCGGCGAGGACGACCGCGCGCCGCACCCAGTACACGCGCGGCGGGAGCGAGCCCTCGGGTCGCAGGACGCCCATGTCACGGCCCCTTCCAGTCGGTCGGCCAGGCCACGGTAGCCCGAGGGCGCCGCGTCCCGAGTACGCCGCGCCGCCCGGCAGCCGGTCCCCGCGCCGGACCCGATTCGGTCCGCCGCGCCGCGGCGGGTGAGGATGACCCCGTGCCGAGCGAGCCCTCTCCGACCGCGGTGCGCGAGACCGTCGTCGCCTGGTTCGACGAGCACGCGCGCGACCTGCCCTGGCGCGCCCCGGACCGGACGCCGTGGGGCGTGCTGGTCAGCGAGGTGATGCTGCAGCAGACGCCGGTCGTCCGGGTGGCGCCCGCGTGGCGGGCGTGGCTGGCCCGCTGGCCCGAGCCGGCGGACCTGGCGGCCGCGAGCCCGGCCGACGTGCTGCGGGCCTGGGACCGGCTCGGGTACCCGCGGCGCGCGCTGCGGCTGCAGGACTGCGCGCGGGCGCTGGTCGAGCGGCACGGCGGCGAGGTGCCGGACGACGAGGCGGCGCTGCTGGCCCTGCCGGGCATCGGGTCGTACACGGCGGCGGCGGTGCGGGCGTTCGCGTTCGGGCGCCGGTCGGTGGTGCTCGACACCAACGTGCGCCGGGTGCTGGCCCGCGTCGCGGAGGGCGCCGCGCTGCCCACGCCCGCGCCGACGGTGGCGGAGCGGCGGCTGGCCGAGGAGTTCGTGCCGGCGGACGACGCCGGGGCGGCCCGGTGGGCGGCGGCGTCGATGGAGCTCGGCGCCCTGGTGTGCACGGCGCGCGCGCCGCGGTGCGGCGTCTGCCCGGTGCGGGACGCCTGCGCGTGGCGGTTGGCGGGCGCCCCGCCGGACGCGCACGCGCCGCGCCGGCGGCCGCAGGCGTGGGCCGGCACCGACCGGCAGGTGCGCGGCCGGATCATGGCGCTGCTGCGCGACGCGCTGGAGCCCGCGCCGGAGCACGCCGTGGCGGAGGTGTGGCCGAACGACGCGCAGCGCGACCGGTGCCTGGCCTCGCTGCTGGTCGACGGGCTGGTGGAGCGGGTCCCCGGCGAGGGCGTCCCGCGCTACCGCCTCCCGGCCTGACCCGCCGGCGCCGCGGCCCGGACCGCGCTCAGCCGAGGTCGACGATCATCCGGGTGTTGCCCAGGGTGTTGGGCTTCACCCGCGCGAGGTCGAGGAACTCCGCCACGCCGTCGTCGTGCGAGCGCAGCAGCTCGGCGTACACCTCGGGCGCCACCGCCGGGCCGTCGACGGTCCCCCAGCCGTGGGCGGCGAAGAAGTCGACCTCGAACGTCAGGCAGAACAGCCGGTGCAGCCCCAGGTCCCGCGCGCGGTCGGTCAGCGCCTCGAGCAGCGCGTGCCCGACGCCGCGGCCGCGCCACTGGCGGGCCACGGCGAGCGTGCGGATCTCGGCGAGGTCCTGCCACATCACGTGCAGCGCCCCGCAGCCGATCAGCGTGCCGTCCTCGGCCTCCGCGACCTGGAACTCCTGCACGGCCTCGTAGTAGCCGACCCACTCCTTGGCGAGCAGGATCCGCTCGTCCGCGTACGGCTGCACGAGGTCCCGGATCCCCCGCACGTCCGCCGGCAGCGCCGCCCGCACCCGGAACCCCGCGCCGCCGCCCGCCGAGACTGCAGACGACGCGCCTTCCGTGCCCGCCGGAGGAGCATCAGCCGCAGTCTCGGCGCGCAGGGCGGGAGCGGGGGCGGCGGGAGCGGGGGCGGCGGCGGAGGGGGTGGCGGCGGGGTCGGTCACGTCCTCAACCTACGTCGTCCACCTGCGCCGACGCCGCCCGGACCGGGGCGGGCGGCGCGGCCCCGGACCCGGCGTCGGCCGGCAGCCGCGGGTGCGGGACGAGCGCCGCCGCGGTCGCGCGCGCCCGGGCCACCGCGGCGTCGTCCAGCCCGAGCAAGCGCAGCGCCGCGTCCGCGACCAGCGGGGCGAGCCGCTGCACCGCCGCGGTGCCGCCCGTCCGCCGGGCGGTGATCACCGTCTCGACCAGCCCGAACACCAGCGTCGCCTCCGGCCCGCCCGCGTCGTCGCCCCGGCCCAGCACGGCGGAGACCAGCCCGTCGTACCGCGCGCGCAGCTGCGCCCGCTCGGCGTGGAACTCCGCGAATGCGGGGCCCTCGACCTCGGGCAGGTGCAGCAGGCCGCCGATGTTCACCGGCCCGGCGGCCAGCCAGCGCGCGTCCGCGTCGCACAGCGCCCACAGCCGTGCGGCGGCGTCGCCCGGGCCGTCGAGCAGCTGGTCCGCCAGGTCGAGCGACGGCCGCACGGTCTCCAGCAGCAGCGTGCGCAGCAGCACGTCCTTGCCGCGGAAGTGGTGGTAGATCGACGCCTGCTTCACCCCCGCCCGCTCGGCGATGGCGTAGGTGGAGGTCGCCGTGTAGCCGACGCTGCTGAACAGCGCCGCCGCCGCGGCGAGCACGTCGCCGCGGGTGTCGCGGTCGGCGCCGGCGCGGGGCCGCCCGGGCCGGCCGGTCACGCGCGCACCGGTGCAGCGGGAGCCGTCATGCCGGCGGACGGTAGCAGCCCGGTGTCACCGGCGTGTGTCGAGGTCAGGGCCGGCGCCGCGGGTCACCCCCACGGGCGACGCGGGCCCGGGCCCGCGCGGGAGCGTCAGGCGAGCTCGAGCAGCCGTGCGGCCGTCCGCTCGTCCACCACCAGGTCGGTCATCGTGCCGGCGCGCAGGGCGGCGAGCAGCGGCACCGCCTTGTTGTCCCCCGCCACCGCGCACAGCCGGCGCGGGATGCGGCGGAGCTGGTCGGGCGAGGGGCCGGTGGCGCGGGCGTTCAGCGGCACGTCGCGCCAGGACCCGTCCGCCCGGAGGAACACGGTGCACACGTCGCCGACCACCGCCTGGTCGTGCAGCAGCGTGACGTCGTCCTCGTCCAGGTAGCCGGCGGAGTACACGTGACTGGGCACCGACCCGGCGACGGAGCCCACGGAGAACAGGGCGATGTCCGCGCGGGACTGCTCGTCGAGCACCCGGCGCACCGACCGCTCCCGCCACATGGCCTGCTTGGTCTCGGGGTAGTCGAAGAACGCCGGCACCGGGAAGTGGTGCACGGTCGCGCCGAACGCGCTGCCGAACGACGCGATCAGGTCGCTGGCGTACTCGATGCCGGACGTGCGGGTGTTGGCCGCGCCGTTGAGCTGCACGACGACGCTGCCGTGCGTCGCCTTCGGCTGCAGCCGGCGCGACACGGCGGCGAGCGTCGTGCCCCAGGCGACCCCGAGGATCATGTCGGACTCGAACCACGAGCCCAGCAGCCGGGCCGTCGCCCGGGCCACCTGGTCCAGCGTGTCGAGCTGCTCGCCGGAGTCCGGCACGGGCACGACGTAGGTGTCGATGCCGAAGGCCGCGGAGATGGACCGGCCGAGGCTCGGCGCGCGGGTGCTCGACGGCCGCAGCGTGATCTCCACCAGCCCGGTCTCCCGCGCCCGCTTCAGCAGCCGGGAGACGGTCGACCGCGACGTGTGCAGGTGGCGCGCGATGACCTCCATCTTGACGTCCTGCAGGTAGTACATGGACGCCGCGCGCAGCACGTCCTGCTCCCGGTCGGCCATGGCCGCGACCTCCTCGTCGTCGTGTGCGCCTGGGACGTCGGTCCTGCACATTCGTGCACTGCGGTTGCGCGTTCGTTCGTGACGTGGTGACGATAGCCGACAGACAGGACCGAGGTCCTGGTGTGCGCGACCCACGAGGCCGGCGTCCGCCGGGGTGCCGGCCGAGATGCACGACCCCGCGATGGAGCTGACATGAGGACCGCAGCACTGACCCCCCGCCTGCGTGACGACGCGCTGGCGGCCCTGCGAGCGACCACGGAGGGCGGGCCGGAGCTCGACGTCCTCGTCATCGGCGGCGGCGTCACCGGTGCGGGCATCGCCCTCGACGCCGTGACCCGCGGCCTGTCCACCGCCGTCATCGACGCCCAGGACTGGGCGTCCGGCACGTCGAGCCGGTCCAGCAAGCTGGTGCACGGCGGCCTGCGCTACCTGCAGATGCTGGACTTCCACCTGGTCCGCGAGGCGCTGACCGAGCGCGACCTGCTGATCAGCGACCTCGCGCCGCACCTGGTCAAGCCGGTGCCGTTCCTCTACCCGCTGGAGCACCGGGTCTGGGAGCGCGCGTACGTCGGTGCGGGCATCGCCCTCTACGACACGCTCGCCAGCGTGAACGGCCGCAAGCGCGCGATGCCGCTGCACCAGCACGTCACCCGCAAGGGCCTGGAGCGCAAGTTCCCGGACCTGCGCCACGACGCCGCCGTCGGCGCGATCCAGTACTGGGACGCGAACGTCGACGACGCCCGCCTGGTGTCGACGCTGATCCGCACCGCCGCCTCCTACGGCGCGCACGCCGCCTCCCGCACGCAGGTGGTCGACCTGACCACGACGTCCGGCGGCGCGGTCACCGGCGCCGAGCTGCAGGACCTGGAGACCGGCGAGCGGTTCACCGTCCGCGCCCGCCACGTCATCAACGCCACGGGCGTGTGGACCGAGCAGACCGAGGCGCTCGCCGGCACCGAGGGCGGCCTGCGGGTGCTCGCCTCCAAGGGCATCCACATCGTCGTGCCGCGCGACCGGATCGCCGGCAACGTCGGCCTGATCCTGCAGACCGAGAAGTCGGTGCTGTTCGTCATCCCGTGGTCCCGCTACTGGGTGATCGGCACGACCGACACCCCGTACGAGCAGGACCTCACGCACCCGGTCGCGACGAGCGAGGACATCGACTACGTCATCGACCACGCGAACGCGGTGCTGTCCCGGCCGATCAGCCGCGAGGACATCATCGGCACCTGGGCGGGCCTGCGGCCGCTGCTGCAGCCCGGCACCAAGGAGGGCACCTCGTCCTCCAAGGTGTCGCGCGAGCACACCGTCGCCTCCCCCACCCCGGGCCTGACCGTGATCGCCGGCGGCAAGCTCACCACCTACCGGGTGATGGCCAAGGACGCCGTGGACTTCGCGATCGGCTCGCGCGCCACGACGCTGCCCTCGATCACCGAGCGCATCCCGCTGGTCGGCGCGGAGGGCCTCGAGGTGCTGCAGCGGCAGTCCCGCGACATCGGCAACCGGTACGGCTGGGACCGCGGCCGCATGGACCACCTGCTGCACCGGTACGGCTCGCTGCTCGGCGAGCTGCTCGAGATGGTGGACGAGGACCCGTCGCTCGGCCTGCCGCTGGCCGGCGCGCCCGCCTACATCGGCGCGGAGGTGGCCTACGCCGTCACGCACGAGGGCGCCCTGCACCTCGACGACGTGATGATGCACCGCACCCGGCTGAACTACGAGCAGGCGGACAAGGGCGTCGGCGCCCTCGACGAGATCGCCGACATCATCGCCCCCCGCCTGGGCTGGGACGAGGCCACCCGCGCCCGCGAGATCGACCTGTACCGGCAGCGCGCCGCCGCGGAGGACGCCGCCGCGCAGCAGCCGGACGACGCCGCCGCGCAGGCCGCGCGCGACGCCGCCGAGGAGCTCGCCCCGCTGGTCGAGCTGCACACCACGCCCGTGCGACCCGGTACCAAGCCGGGCTCGTCGCCCGCGGACTCCGCCACGGCGGGCCCCGCGGGGACATGATCTGACCTGAGTGACCGCGGTCCCCCGGCCGCACTCCGGCCGGCCGCCGATCGGCCGGCCGGAGCCCTGCGAGACAACGACGTCCGTCAAGAAAGAGGTCGACTGTGGAGTCCATCTCGATCGGAGATGCTGTCATCTCCGAGTTCCTCGGCACCACGATCCTGCTCCTGCTCGGTGCGGGTGTGGTCGCCAACGTGATCCTGCCGAAGACGAAGGGATTCGGTGGCGGCTGGCTGCTGATCAACTTCGGGTGGGGCCTCGCGGTCTTCACCGGCGTGTACGTGGCCTTCCAGTCGGGTGCGCACCTGAACCCCGCCGTGACCCTCGGCCTGTGGGCCGCGGGCAAGGACGAGTTCGCCCCCGGTGTCGACGTGAACCTCGTCAACGGCTTCGCGTACATCGCGGCGCAGTTCGCGGGCGCCGCCGTCGGCTCCGCCCTGGCCTACGTGGTCTACAAGAAGCACTTCGACCAGGACGCCGACCCGGCGATCAAGCTCGCGGTCTTCTCCACCGGCCCGGAGCTGCGCTCGAAGGGCTGGAACTTCGCCACGGAGGTCGTCGCGACCTTCGTGCTGGTGTTCTGGGTCGCGATCAGCGGCAACACCCCGGCCGAGATCGGCCCGCTGGGCGTGGCCCTCGTGGTGGTCGCCATCGGCGCCAGCCTCGGTGGCCCGACCGGCTACGCCATCAACCCCGCCCGTGACCTCGGCCCCCGCATCGCGCACGCGCTGCTGCCGATCCGCGGCAAGGGCTCCTCGGACTGGTCGTACGCCTGGGTGCCGGTGCTCGGCCCGGTCGTCGGCGGCATCCTCGGCGGCCTGCTCGCCATGTCGCTGTCCTGGGTCGCCTGACCCCCTGACGGCGGGCGGCTCGTCCCCACCCCCCTGCGGGGACGAGCCGTCCGCACCTCCCGGCGGCCCGGCCGCCACCCGCGGCCCCGCGCCGCACCGTCACCCGGCAGCGCCGCCCCCGCGGTGCCGCGTCCACCTCCGGTGGGCCACCCCGACGCGAAGGAAGTCACATGTCCCAGCAGTACGTCATGGCGATCGACCAGGGCACGACCTCGACCCGCGCGATCATCTTCGACCACGGCGGTCAGATCGTCGCCACCGGCCAGACCGAGCACCAGCAGATCTTCCCCCGGGCCGGCTGGGTCGAGCACGACCCGAACGAGATCTGGACGAACACCCGCGAGGTCGTGGGCCTCGCGCTGTCGCGGGCCAACATGACCCACGCCGACATCGCCGCGGTGGGCATCACCAACCAGCGCGAGACCGCGGTGGTCTGGGACCGGACCACCGGCCAGCCCGTGTACAACGCGATCGTCTGGCAGGACACCCGCACCCAGAAGATCGCCGACGAGCTGGCGGCCCTGGGCGGCGGCGCCGAGCGCTACAAGGACCGCGTCGGCCTGCCGCTCGCGACCTACTTCTCCGGCCCGAAGATCCGCTGGATCCTCGACAACGTCGAGGGCGCCCGCGAGAAGGCCGAGCGCGGCGAGCTGGCCTTCGGCAACACCGACTCCTGGCTGCTGTGGAACATGACCGGCGGCGTCGACGGCGGCATCCACGTCACCGACGTGACCAACGCGTCCCGCACCATGCTGATGAACATCGACTCGCTCACCTGGAACGAGGAGATCGCCGCGGAGATGGGCATCCCCGTGTCCATGCTCCCGGAGATCCGCTCCTCGTCCGAGGTCTACGGCCACGGCCGCCAGGGCGGCCTCGTCCCGGGCGTGCCGATCGCCGGCATCCTCGGCGACCAGCAGGCGGCGACGTTCGGCCAGGCGTGCTTCGAGGTCGGCACCGCGAAGAACACCTACGGCACCGGCAACTTCATGCTGCTGAACACCGGCACCGAGCCGGTCGCGTCGAAGAACGGCCTGCTGACCACCGTCGCGTACAAGATCGGCGACAAGCCGCAGGTGTACGCGCTGGAGGGCTCCATCGCCGTCACCGGGTCCCTCGTGCAGTGGCTGCGCGACAACCTCGGCATGTTCATGGACTCCCCCGACATCGAGTACCTCGCCAGCAAGGTGGAGGACAACGGCGGCGCGTACTTCGTGCCGGCGTTCTCCGGCCTGTTCGCCCCGTACTGGCGCCCCGACGCCCGCGGCGCCCTGGTCGGCCTCACCCGGTTCGTGAACCGGAACCACATCGCCCGCGCCGCGCTGGAGGCCACCGCCTTCCAGAGCCGCGAGGTCGTCGACGCGATGAACGCCGACTCCGGCGTCGCGCTCACCGAGCTCAAGGTGGACGGCGGCATGACCGCCAACGACCTGCTCATGCAGTTCCAGGCCGACATCCTCGACGTGCCGGTGATCCGGCCGCAGGTGGCGGAGACGACCGCGCTGGGCGCCGCGTACGCCGCGGGCATCGCCGTCGGCTACTGGGAGGGCGAGCAGGACGTCGTCGCCAACTGGGCCGAGGGCAAGCGCTGGACCCCCAGCCTCGAGTCCGGCGAGCGGGACCGGCAGTACCGCCTGTGGAAGAAGGCCGTGACCAAGACGTTCGACTGGGTCGACGAGGACGTCCGCTGACCTGACCCCGCGCCCGCCGTCCGCGGCGGCACCGCGGTCCGACGGCCCCGGTCCTCCTCGCGAGGGCCGGGGCCGTCGGCCGTCCCGGGGCGCCCGTACGCCGGGTCAGCGGTCGACGCGTGCCCCGCCCCCCGCGGCGAGCTTCAGCACCTCCGCCGCGGACGCCATGGTGGTGTCGCCCGGGGTCGTCATGGCGAGCGCGCCGTGCGCCGCCCCGTACTCCACCGCCGTGGCCAGCGGCTGACCGTCGAGCAGCCCGTGGACCAGCCCCGAGGCGAACGAGTCCCCGCCCCCGACCCGGTCGAGGATCTCCAGCCCGGGCCGGTGCGTCGCGCGCACCAGCCCGGATTCCGGCGACCAGGCGATCGCACCCCAGTCGTTGACGGTCGCGGAGCGGACGGTGCGCAGCGTCGTCGCGATTACCCCGAAGTTCGGGTACGCCGCCGCGACCCGGTCGATCATCGCGCCGAACGCGTCCACCTCGAGCGACGAGAGGTGCTCGTCCACGCCCTCGACCTCGAAGCCGAGCGCCGCGGTGAAGTCCTCCTCGTTGCCGATCATCACGTCGACGTGCCGGGCGATCTCCCGGTTGACCTCCTGGGCCCGGGACGGCCCGCCGACCGCCTTCCAGAGACTCGGCCGGTAGTTGAGGTCGTAGGACACGACCGTGCCGTGCCGCTTCGCCGCGGTCACGGCCGCGACCACCGTCTCGGCGGCGGTCTCGGACAGCGCCGCGTAGATGCCGCCGGTGTGCAGCCAGCGCACGCCGAGCTCGCCGAACAGGTGGTCCCAGTCCACGTCCCCGGGCGCGAGCCGCGACGCCGCGGTGTGCCCGCGGTCACTCACGCCGACGGCGCCGCGCACGCCGAACCCCCGCTCGGTGAAGTTCAGGCCGTTGCGCACGTCGCGGCCGATCCCGTCGTACGGCAGCCAGCGCACGAACGACGTGTCGACGCCGCCCTGCAGGACGAGGTCCTCGACGAGCCGGCCGACCTCGTTGTCGGCGAGCGCCGTGACGACCGCCGTGCGCAGCCCGAACGCGCGGCGCAGCCCGCGGGCGACGTTGTACTCGCCGCCGCCCTCCCAGACGCGGAACTGCCGGGCGGTGCGGATGCGCCCCTCGCCGGGGTCGAGGCGCAGCATCACCTCGCCGAGGGAGACGGCGTCGTAGCGGGTGTCGGCGGCGGGGCGGATCTGCAGGGGCACGGGGGTCTCCTCGGGTCGCGGGGGTCGGCCGGGGGTGCGGTCGGGCCGGGGGTGCGGTCGGGCCGGGTCAGGGCCGCAGGCGGGTGGCGAGCGCGACGGCGTCGGCGACCAGCGCGCGCACGCCGTCGAGGTCACCCGCCCGGACCCGGTCGCGGGGCACCATCCAGGACCCGCCGACCGCGGCGACGCAGGGCAGGGCGAGGTACTCGTCGAGGTCCGCGGGCCCGACGCCGCCGGTGGGCACGAACCGCACGCCGCCGAACGGGGCCGCGAGCGCCGCGATGGCGCGGCTGCCGCCGGCGGTCCCGGCGGGGAAGAACTTCACGGTGTCCAGGCCCAGGGCGAGCGCCGCCTGCACCTCGGTGGCGGTGACGGCGCCCGGCAGCACCGGGACGCCGCGCTCCTGCGCCCGCTCCACCACGGCGCGGTCCGTGCCCGGCGAGACGAGGTAGCGCGCGCCGGCGGCGACCGCGCGGTCGACCTGCTCGACGCGCACGACCGTCCCGGCGCCGACGAGGAGGTCGCCGCGGTCGGCGAGCACCCGGATCGCGTCCTCGGCCGCGGCCGTGCGGAAGGTGACCTCGGCGACAGGCAGCCCGCCGGTGACCAGCGCCTCCCCGAGCGGGCCCGCGTCCCGCGCCTCGTCCAGCACCACCACCGGCACCAGCCGGTGCTCCGCCAGCGTGTCCAGCACGTCCGACATCCCGAAACTCCTTCGTTCCGCTCAGCGCAACGCTCGCTGCGCTCTCCGCAACGATCGTGGCACAGCGCTCGACCTCCCGGCAACGCCCACCGGGCGGCGCGGGGCGCTGGTCAGGCGCCGGGGAGGGAGAGCCCGGCCGGCAGCAGCGGCGGCACGACGTCGAGCACGACGCGGTGCAGCTCCGCCCGCCGCGCGGCGGTCATGCGCTCCGCGGGCGCGGTGATGCTGACGGCGGCCACCGGGCGGGCGCCGCGCAGGACGGGCACGGCGAGGCACGCGATGCCGGGCTCGTTCTCCTCGACCTCGACGGCGTAGCCGCGCTCCCGCGCGCGGGCGAGCTCGTCGGCCAGCCGGGTGGCGTCCACCCGGCCCGCCGGCTCCACCGGGGCGACGTACCCGTCCAGCGCCGTGCGCGGCGTGTCCCGCTGGGCGAGCACGGCGCGGCCCAGCGCGGTGGTCGCCGCCCAGTTCCGCCGCCCGACGGCCGACCACACCCGGACGGGCCGCTCGGGCTCGACCTTGTCCAGGTAGACCACCTGGACGCCGCTGAGCACGCCGAGGTGCACGAGCTCGTCGGTGGCGGCGCAGAGCGCGGCGAGCGCCGGGTGCAGGCGGGCGGCGAGGTCGTCCTCGGCGAAGTAGCGGTCCGCCAGGCCGACGGCGGCGGGGCCGAGCCCGTACCGGCCGGTCTGCGGGTCCTGGGCGACGTAGTCGCGGTGCCGGAGCGCGGCGAGCGACCGGTGCACCGTCGTCTTGTGCACGCCGAGGGCGGCGGACAGCCCGGCGAGGGTCACCCCCGCCGGGCCGGCGGCGGCCACGGCGTCCAGCGTGCGCAGCGCGCGGTCGACGCCCTCGACCGGCGGGGCACCGCCGCCCGTCCCGCCGTCCGCCCGCTCCTGCACGCCGCCCACCCTAGGCCAGCCGCGGCCGCCGCCCGCCGGCGCGGCTCAGGCGCCGAGCGCCGAGATGAGCAGGCGGGCCACCGTGAAGTAGAGGATCAGCCCGGTGCCGTCCACCAGCGTGGTGATCATCGGGCCGGACACCACCGCCGGGTCCACCCGCAGCCGCCGCAGCAGCAGCGGCAGCACCGACGCCAGGACCGTCGACCACAGCACGATCACGCCGGCCGCGACGCCCACCGTCGCGGCCACCTCGCCGCCGACCCCGTGCACCGTGGCCAGCAGCAGCCCGGCGACCGCGATGGTCGCCGCCGTCATGGTGCCCGCGGCCACCTCCTTCAGCAGCACCCGGCCGACGTCCCGGGTCCGCACCTGCCCCACGGCCATCGCGCGGACGAGCGTGGTGGTCACCTGGGTCCCGGCGTTGCCGCCCGTGCCGATCAGGAGCGGCACGAAGAACGCCAGCGCGATGACGGTGGCCAGCTCGTCCTCGAAGGCGCGGAGCACCGTGCCGGTGTACATCTCGGCCGCGAACAGCGCGAGCATCCACACGATCCGGCGCCGCCAGAGCACCGCCGGCGAGGCGCGGAGGTACGGCACCGCCAGCGGCAGGGCGCCACCCTGGCGGACCGCGTCCTCGGTGGCCTCCTCCGCGACGATGTCGGCCACGTCCGCGGCGGTGACGACCCCGAGCAGCCGCCCCTCGTCCACCACGGGCACCGCGGTGCCGCGGCGGGCCCGCAGCGCCTCCGCCGCCGCTTCCTGGTCCGCCGTGGGCGGGACGCCCGCGACCTCGGCCCGCATCACGTCGCCCACCGCGCGGTCCGGCGGGGCGAGGGCCACGTCGCGGTAGGACAGCGCACCGAGCAGGACCGGCGCCGGGCCGCCCGGGTCGGGGGCCGTCACGTACACCTCGCCGGCCGCGTGGGCCGCGGCCCGCTGCTCCCGGATGCCGGCGACCGCCTCGGCCACGCTCTGCCCCGGGTCCACGGTGACCACGTCGGGGTGCATCCGCGCGCCCACCGACCCGCGGGGCCAGGCCAGCAGCCCGCGGACCGCCGCCGCCCGGGCGACGGGCGCCGCGGCGAGCACGTCGGCGCGGTCCTCGGGCGCCAGCGCCCGGAGCACTCCCGCCGCCTGGGCGGGGTCCACCGCCGCCACCAGGCCGGCGCCGACCGCCGGGTCGACCACCTCCACCAGCTCCGCGGCGACGTAGGGCGCGAGCGAGCCGAGGAGGTCGACCGCCGCCGGGCGGTCCAGCAGGTCGACGAGGGCACGCATCTCGACCGGGGACAGGCCGGCGACCTGCGCGGCGCGGTCGGGGCCGCCGGGGACGCGGGCCGACCATGCGCGCAGCGTCTCCGGGCGGCCGTCGCGCACGACGTCGGCGAGGTGGGTGGCCCCTGCGGTGCCGGGGCGGACGGAGCGGGACGGGGTGGGGACGGAGCGGAACACGAGGACCTCCGGGGGGAGACGGCACGACGGGGTCGCCGGGGCGCCGGGGCGCGCCGGGGTGCGGCGGGGCGGCGGCGGGGTGCGGCGGGGTGCGGGCACGCTCCCGCCCCCGGACCGCGCCGGGAACGGGCGCGGGCGGGTGGGCGGACGGCGTGCGCGGGGTGCGCGGGGTGCGGGTGCGGCTCAGGCGCCGAGCGCCGAGATGAACAGCCGGGCGACGGTGAAGTAGATGACCAGGCCCGTGCCGTCCACCACGGTCGTGATGAGCGGTCCGGAGCCCACGGCCGGGTCGACCCCCACCTTGCTCAGCACCAGGGGGAGCACGGAGGCGATCAGCGACGACCACACGATGATCGCCCCGGCGGCCACGGCGACCGTGAGCGCGACCTCGCCGCCGACCCCGCTGGTCAGCGCCCGCAGCAGACCGGCCGCCGCGATGGTGACCGCGACCATCACGCCGGTCGTGACCTCCTTGCGGACCACCCGGCCGGCGTCGCGCAGGCGCACCTCGCCCGTGGCCATCGCGCGGATCACCGTCGCGGTGATCTGGGTGCCGGCGTTGCCGCCCGCGCCGATCAGCAGCGGCACGAAGAACATCAGCGCGACCACCGTGTCCAGCTCGTCCTCGTAGTACTGCAGCACGCTGCTGGTGATCGTCGCGGTGATGAACAGCACGAGCATCCAGACGATCCGCTTGCGCCACAGCAGCAGCGGGGACGCCCGCAGGTACGGCACCTCCAGCGGCTGCGCCCCGCCCTGGCGGACCGCGTCCTCCGTGGTCTCCGCCTCGACGATGTCGGCCACGTCGTCCCCGGCCAGCACGCCGACCAGGTGCCCGTCGTCCACCACCGGCAGCGCGGACAGCCGGTGGTCGCGCAGCAGCCGCGCGGCGTCCTCGCGGTCGGCGGTCGGGTCGACCGTGACGACGTCGTCCCGCATCACCTCGGCGACGAGCACGTCCGGCGCGGCCAGGACGAGGTCGCGGAACGTCACGGCGCCGAGCAGGGCCGGGCCGCCCGCGACCGGGTCGCTGGTGACGTAGACCTCGCCGACGTCGGCGGTGGACTCCGGCTGCGCCCGCAGCGCCTCGACCGCCTCGCGCACGGTCATCGTGGGCCGGACGGTCACCACCTCGGGGTTCATCCGGGCGGCCGCCGACTCCGCGGGCCAGGCGAGCAGCCCGCGCACCACGGCCGACCGGGTCAGCGGCATGGCGGCGAGCAGCGCGGCCCGCTCGTCGTCCGGCAGCGCGCGCAGCACCTCCACCGCCTCGTCCGGGTCGAGGCTGCCCACCAGCCCCGCGGCGACGGCCGCGGGCACCACCTGCAGCACCTCGGCGGCGGCGTGCGGGTCGACCGAGCCGAGCAGCTCGGCCCCCGTGGTCGGGTCCAGCAGGTCGACGAGCGCGCGGACCTGGGCGTCGGACAGGTCGGCGACCTCGTCGGCGCGCACGCGCGGGTCCGGGGTCTCCTCCAGCCACACCTCGACGGCGCGGCGGGTGCCGACGTCCAGGACGTCGTGCAGGTCGAGGTCCGCGGGCAGGCCGTGGTGCGGGTGGCGCGGGGGCAGGGTGCGCAGGGTGGAGCGGGTCATGGCGGTCTCCTGTCGGGAGTCCGTGCGGCGGCCCGGCGGCCGCGGGCGGTCGCGCACGGCGGCGCGGACCGGGCGGACGTCCGGCGGGGTGCGGCACCGTCGGCGGCGCGAGGTGCCCGGGCGCAGGGGCTCGGGCAGCACGCGCCGGGGGCGGCACGGCACGGTCGCGGGGACGGCCGGCGGCGGGCGGGTGCGCAGCACGGGGGCTGGTCGGGGAGGCGCCGCGTCGGGGCGGCGCCGGTGCTCCGGCGACGCCCGGTGGATCGCAGGCGCCCCGCCGCCCGGAGGGGCGGCTCAGGCCGGCGTGCGCACGACGGGCGTCGACGGATGCCGACTACTCGCGGTGTCGTCCATCGGTCCACCTCCTCGCCGTCGTGCGTCCGGGCCGCTCGGCCCCCGGTCAGCGTACCGGTCACCCGTACCACACGACCAGGACCTCCGGCCCCGCTCCCGGGTGGGGTAGGTGGTCGGCGGACGTCGCCGCACGGCCTGGGGACGACCGGCCGGGTGGGCGCCCGGCGCCACTAGGCTGGACGGCGTGACGCAGGCATGGGACGACGAGTGGCCGCTGCCCGACGAGCCGCCGTACGACCCCGCCGAGGAGCCCGCGTACGAGCCCGCGCCCCGCGGCACGGCCCGGGCCGGCGCCGCGACCGGTCGCGCGGCCGGTGACGAGCGCTCCGCGGCCGCGGCCGGCGACCCCGCCGGGGCCCGGCCCGTGGCGCGCCCCGCCCACGACACCACCGCCGGCCGCAGCCCGCTCGAGGTGCTGCAGCAGGTGTGGGGCTACGACGCGTTCCGCGGCGAGCAGGCCGAGATCATCGACACCGTGGTGGCCGGCGGCGACGCCCTGGTGCTGATGCCGACCGGCGGCGGCAAGTCGCTGTGCTACCAGGTGCCCGCGCTCGTCCGGCCCGGCACCGGCGTGGTGGTCTCCCCGCTGATCGCGCTGATGCAGGACCAGGTGGACGCGCTGTCGGCCCTGGGCGTGCGGGCCGGGTTCCTCAACTCGACGCAGGACCTCGGGCAGCGCCGGGCGGTGGAGCGCGCGCTGCTCGACGGCGAGCTCGACCTGCTGTACCTCGCGCCCGAGCGGCTGCGGGTGCCGGAGACCCTGGCCCTGCTGGACCGGGCGGCGATCAGCGTGTTCGCGATCGACGAGGCGCACTGCGTGTCCCAGTGGGGCCACGACTTCCGGCCCGACTACCTCGGCCTGTCGGTGGTGCACGAGCGCTGGCCGCACGTGCCGCGGATCGCGCTGACCGCCACCGCGACCGCCGCGACCCGCACGGAGATCGCCGAGCGGCTGGACCTCACCGGCGCCCGGCAGTTCGTCGCGTCGTTCGACCGCCCGAACATCCAGTACCGGATCGTGCCCAAGGCCAGCCCGCGGCAGCAGCTGCTCGACCTGCTGCGCACCGAGCACGCGGGCGACTCGGGCATCGTCTACTGCCTGTCCCGCTCCTCGGTCGAGCAGACCGCCGAGTTCCTGTCCGCGCAGGGGGTGCCGGCGCTGCCGTACCACGCGGGCCTCGACCGGCAGGTCCGGGCGCGGAACCAGTCCCGGTTCCTGCGCGAGGACGGCCTGGTGATGGTCGCGACGATCGCGTTCGGCATGGGCATCGACAAGCCCGACGTGCGGTTCGTCGCGCACCTGGACCTGCCGAAGTCGGTCGAGGGCTACTACCAGGAGACCGGCCGCGCCGGGCGCGACGGCCGCCCGTCCACCGCCTGGCTCGCGTACGGCCTGCAGGACGTGGTGCAGCAGCGCCGGATGATCGACACCTCGGAGGGCGACGCCGCCCACCGCCGGCGGCTGTCGGCGCACCTCGACGCCATGCTCGCCCTGTGCGAGACCGTCACCTGCCGGCGGGTGCAGCTGCTCGCCTACTTCGGCCAGGACGCCGAGCCGTGCGGCAACTGCGACACCTGCCTCACCCCGCCGCAGACGTGGGACGGCACCGTCCCCGCGCAGAAGCTGCTGTCCACCGTGGTCCGCCTGGAGCGGGAGCGGAACCAGCACTACGGCGCCGGCCACCTGGTGGACATCCTGCTCGGCAAGCGGACGTCGCGGATCGAGCAGCTCGGGCACACGGAGCTGTCCACCTTCGGGCTCGGCGGCGACCTGACCGACGCCCAGTGGCGCGGCGTCGTCCGGCAGCTGCTCGCGCAGGGCCTGCTCGGCGTGGACGGCGACGGGTACGGCACCCTGCGGCTGACCGAGGTGAGCGGCGAGGTGCTCCGCGGCGAGCGGCCCGTGCCGCTGCGGCACGACGCCACGCCGGCCGGCCGGTCCCGCGCGGGCGGCGGCCAGCGCCGCAGCCGCGCCGCCGCCGCGCCCGAGGCGGAGCTCGGCGCCGGGGCCGCGGAGGTGTTCCAGCGGCTGCGCGCCTGGCGCGCGGCGACCGCCAAGGAGCAGGGCGTGCCCGCCTACGTGGTGTTCCACGACGCGACCCTGCGGGACATCGCCACGACCCAGCCGGGGGACCTGGCCGCGCTCGGGGGGATCGGCGGCGTCGGCGCCGCCAAGCTCGAGCGGTACGGGCCGGGCGTGCTCGCCGCGGTCGCCGGGCAGGAGCCGGTCGTCGCGCCGGCGACCAGCACCTCGACGGACGCGCCGGCGCCCGGGGACGGCGACGCCGCGGACTGATGCTCGGCGTCCTCTCGGCCCTCGGCACCATCGCGGTGGTCGTGGGCGTCGGCTGGTTCGTGGGCCGCACCGGCGTGCTCGGCGAGGGCGCGCAGCGGGTGCTCGCGGCGACGGCGTTCACGGTGGCGACCCCGGCCCTGCTGGTGGACACCATCGCCGGCGCCGACCTGCACCTGCTGGTCTCCCGCTCCGCGCTCGTGACGTTCGCGAGCACCACGGTGGTCGCCCTGCTCGCCGCCACGGTGCTCGGGCTGGTCCGGCGGCGCCCGGCCGGCGACGTGGTGGTCGGGGTGCTCGCCTCGTCCTACGTGAACGCGGGCAACATCGGCATCCCGCTCACCGCGTACCTGCTGGGCAGCATCGTCAGCGTCGTGCCGCCGACCCTCTACCAGCAGCTGGTGCTGGGCCCGCTGGCGCTGGTCGTGCTGGACGCGCAGCAGCGGCGCCGGCTGGACGCGTCCGTCGCCACCCCGACGGCCCGGCGGCGGTTCGCGACGCTGCGCACGGTGGTCCGCCGCACGCTGCGCAACCCGGTCATCATCGGCACGCTCGTCGGGCTGGCGCTCGCCGCGCTGCCCTGGGCGGTGCCGGAGGTGGTCCTGCAGCCGCTGCACCTGCTCGGCGCCGCCGCTCCCCCGCTCGCGCTGCTCACCTTCGGCATGTCGCTCGCCGCGCCGCGGGTGGCCGCCGAGCGCGCGCCCCGCGGCGACGTGGCGCTCGTGGCGGTGCTGCGGTCGGTGGTGCACCCGGCGCTGGGCATCGGGCTCGGCACGCTGGTCGGCCTGGAGGGCGACGCGCTGCTGGCGGTCGCCGTCGTCTCGGCGCTGCCGACCGCGCAGAACGTGCTGGTCTACGCGATCCAGTACCGGCACGGCACCGCGCTCGCCCGGGACGCCGGGCTGGTGACCACGGTGCTCGCGGTGCCGGCGCTGCTGGTGGTCGCGGCGCTGCTCGGCTGAGCGCCGGTCAGGCCCCCGCGGCCGCGTCCGCGCGGGCGACCGCGGCGTCGAGCGCGGCCAGGTACGCCGCCGGGGCGTCCCGGCGGATGCTGTGCCCGGCGCCGGCGACGGGCACGTGCGT
>JAPSIJ010000570.1 GCA_031178805.1 Cellulomonas sp.
CCGACCGTGCCGCCGAGCAGCCAGCCGACCGCGACGACGGTCACCTCGATGGCGATCCGCACCGGCCCGACCGGCCAGCCCGTCCGGCCGACCAGGCCGGTCATCAGGCCGTCCCGCGGGCCGGGGCCGAGCCGGGCGCCGATGTAGAGGGCGCTGGCGACCGCGTTCAGGAGGATGCCCGCCGCGACCATCCCGATCCGCACGCCGAGCGGCAGCGGGTCGGGGAGGCGGTCGAGCAGCGCGAGGAACGGGTCGATGAGGACGCCGATCACCACGACGTTCGCGACCGTGCCGACGCCGGGCCGCTGCCGCAGCGGCCACCACGCCAGCAGGATGAGCAGGCTGTACGCGACGGTGACCGTGCCGAGGGACCAGCCGATCTGCCGGGCCGTCCCCTGGTTCAGCACGTCCCACGGCATGTTGCCGAGCCCGGTGTGCACGAGCAGCGCGATGGACAGGGCGTACAGCACCAGGCCGCCGACGAGCTGGGCGGCGCGGCGCCCGGCGTGGGTCGCGGTGCGGTCCGGGGTGGCCTCGGTGCGGTCAGAGGTGGCGGCGGTCTGCGGGATCACGGACCCATCCTCTGCGCCCACCGGCCTTCCGTTCGATAGCCACTTGCGCAAGAGTGGCCTCATGTCCACGCTCCTCGTCTCCGACCGCCGGATCGGCGGCACCGGCCTGGCCGGCGTGCTGGGTGCCTGGCGGCGCCCCGGTCCGGCCTACGCCGCCCTGGCCGACGCCGTCCGCCGCGCCGTGCTGTCCGGCGACCTCCCGCTGGCGACCCGCGTCCCGGGCGAGCGGGAGCTGGCCGCCGCGCTCGGCGTCTCCCGCACCACGACCACGGGAGCGTACGGGCTGCTGCGCGAGGAGGGGTACCTGGTGAGCCGGCAGGGCTCGGGCACCGTGACCGCCCTGCCCCCGGGCGCCAGCGGCCCGTCGTCCGGTCCCGCGCGCACCGCGCTCCCGGGGCCGCCGGCCGGCGACGGCGTCGTGGATCTCACCATCGCCGCCTGCGCCGCCCCGCGGACCCTGCACGCCGCGGCGGCCCGGGCGGTGGACGAGCTCCCCCGGCACGCCGGCCACGGCTACGCGCCGCTCGGGCTGGACGTGCTGCGGGCGGCGGTCGCCGACCGGTACACCGCCCGCGGCACGCCGACCACGCCGGACCAGGTGCTCGTCACCACCGGCGCCCAGCACGCGATCGCCCTGCTGATGAGCACGCACGCCGGACCGGGCGACCGGGTCGTGGTGGAGCAGCCGACGTACCCGCACGCGATCGACGCCGCCCGGGCCGCCGGGGCGCGGCCGGTACCGGTGCCGACCGGCGCGGGCGGCACCGACCTGGACCTGCTGGAGTCCACGGTGCGCCAGGTGGCGCCGCGCCTGGTCTACCTGGTGCCGGACCACCACAACCCGACCGGCGCGAGCCTCGACGCCGAGGGCCGCGCGCGGGTGCGGGACCTCGCGCGGCGCACGGGCACGGTCGTCGCCGGGGACGAGGTGCTCACCGACCTCACGCTGGACGGCCCCGACCCCGAGCCGTGGGCCGGCGACGGCCGGGGTGCCCGCGTGGTGGCGATCGGCTCGATGTCCAAGAGCCACTGGGGCGGGCTGCGGGTCGGCTGGCTGCGCGGGCCGGCGGAGCTGGTCGCCCGGCTGGGGATGGCCCGCCGCAGCGCGGACCTCGGCACCGCCGTGCTGGACCAGCTGGTCGCCGTCGAGCTGCTGCGGCTGGGCGCCGGGCCGGTCGACGAGCGCCGGGCGCACCTGCGGGCGGGCCGCGACCTGCTCGCCGGGCTGCTGGCCGAGCGGCTGCCGACCTGGCGGTTCACCGTGCCGGCCGGCGGGCAGTCCCTGTGGGTGGACCTCGGCGCGCCGGTGTCCTCCGCGCTCAGCGCGCTGGCGCTCGCGCACGGCGTGCGGGTGGCTCCCGGG
>JAPSIJ010000571.1 GCA_031178805.1 Cellulomonas sp.
CCAGCTCGACGAGACGGGGCTCACCCAGACCCTCGCCGACGACGGCAGGCCCGCCACCGTCTACGCCCGGCCCGGCGAGACCGTCGAACTCCCGGACGGCCTGGGCACGCTGACCTTCGAGTCCCTGCCCCGGTTCGTCGCGCTCGACCTGCGGCACGACCCGTCGCTCGCCTGGGTGCTGACGTTCGCGCTGCTCGCGTTCGCGGGGCTGGCGACGTCGCTGTTCGTGCCCCGTCGGCGGCTGTGGCTGCGGCTGCGCCCGGCGGTCGGCTCCGGAGGCTCCGCGACGGACGAAGGTCCCGGATCTGGCCGTACAGTGGTCACCGCCGCGGCTCTGGCGCGCGGCGACGACGTGGGACTGCAGGCGGAGCTCGACCGGGCTCTGGAGCGGCTCCGCGCGGCGGAGGCCGGTGCACCGACCGGCCGGACCGGAAGGTGAAGGACATGCCCCTCGGCGACATCAGCACCCTGCTCGTGTGGGGTGCGGCGACCGCGTTCACGATCGCCCTGATCGCCTACTCCGTCGCGCTCGCGCGGGTCGCCGACGCGTCCTCGCGGGCGCACCGGCAGGCGCGGGCGGCCAAGGTCGCCGCCGCCAAGCAGGCGCGGGTCGCTGCCCGCCAGCCCGTGGCGGCCGGCGGGCCCTCGGGGCTCGTCGTGCCCGCGGACGGTGACGAGGCCGGACCGGGTGCGGGTGCCAGCGGCGCCGGGTCCCTCGCGGACGGGTCCGACGACGACCTCGACGCCGTCGCGGCACCGGGGAAGGCGTCCGGCATCGCGCGGTCCACGACGTACCTCGGCATCGTGCTGCTGCTCGTCGGCATCGTCCTCCGCGGCGTGGCCGCCGGCCGGTGGCCCACGGCGAACATGTACGAGTTCACGCTCGTGGGGACGTTCGTCGCCGCGGTGGTGCTCGCCGCGGTGCAGCGGCGGCGCGTCATCCCGTTCCTCGGCGTGGTCGTCATGGGCATCGGCGTGCTCGCGCTCGTCCTCGGGCTGAACGCGTTCTACGTGCAGGCCGACGAGGTCCAGCCCGCGCTGCAGAACTACTGGCTCGTCATCCACGTCGGCGTGGCCATCGCCGCGACCGGCATCTTCACCGTCGCGTTCGCCACCGCTGTCCTGCAGGTCCTGCAGGACGGCCGGGAGACCGGTCGCTCGCACCTCGTGCGGCCGTGGCGCACCGCCGACGGGCTGCGCCGGTCGCTCGCGCGGTGGCGGGTGACCGGGCCGGCGTGGTCGTGGCTGCGGACCGTCCCCTCCGCGCGGCACCTCGAGGCGCTGTCCTTCCGGCTGAACGCCATCGGCTTCGTGCTGTGGACGCTCACCCTCATCGGGGGCGCCATCTGGGCCGAGCAGGCCTGGGGCCGGTACTGGGGCTGGGACCCCAAGGAGGTCGGCACCTTCATCGCCTGGGTGGTCTACGCGGCCTACCTGCACGCACGCACGACCCGCGGCTGGGCCGGTCGGCGCGCGGCGTACTTCGTCTACGTCGGCTACGCGGTGGTCCTGGCGAACTTCACCGTGGTCAACCTGTTCGTCGACGGGAAGCACTCCTACTCCGGGCTGTGAGCTGCGGCTCCGCGACACGGAGTCGGGCGGTGCCACGGCAGCTTCCCCCCGCTAGAAGGGTGGTGGGTGGGGTGGTTGCCTACCGGCGGTGAGGTGTTCGACGGGTTCTCGGGTGCCGGGTCGGACTCTGAAGGTGTGTCCGGTGGGGGTGGTCCACTCGAAGACGCCGCGGCTGACCTGTCGGAGTCGGAATCCGGCTTCGGTCTTGAGGCGGTGGTGGTAGCGGCATCCGGGTCCGAGGTTGTGGTCGCTGGTCGTCCCCCGCGCGCGCCCGGGCTGCCCCGGAAGGGCGTGGAACTCGTCGGTGTGGTCCAGGTCGGTGCGTTCGGCCGGGACGGCGCATCCGGGTGCGGTGCAGGTCT
>JAPSIJ010000572.1 GCA_031178805.1 Cellulomonas sp.
GTGCCGGGCTCGCCGGCGCCGGGGGTGGTGGTCATCTCAGCTCCTTGCTGGGTGGACAGGTCTCGCGCCGGAGCGCGCAGGTTCAGTCGCCGGCGCCGGGCCGGGGCGCGCCGCCGGTCCCCGAGGCGGCACCGCCGGAGCCCTTGCGCTTCTTCTTCGGCGTCCCGGCGGACGTCGCGGGCCGGGGGGCGCCGTCACCCTGGGCCGGCTGCTCGGGCGAGCCGGCGGCGGGCGCGGGCGTCGCAGCCGCCGGCGACGCGGCCGGGCGACCTGCGGTCGGCTGCGTCCCCGTGGGCCGCTTCTTCGCGCGGTCCTTGCGGACGGGCTGCTGCCGCTGGCCGGCGACCCGCCGCTCCTCGATCCCGGGGGCGGCGTCCTCCTCGATCGTCAGGCCCTTGGCGGCCGCCCGCTTCGCCTTGCGCGCGTTGAGCGCCGCCTCGGCCTGCGAGCCGGGCGCCGGCATCCGGCGGATCGTGTAGAACTGCTGGCCCATCGACCACAGGTTCGTGGTGGTCCAGTAGATGAGGACACCGATCGGGAAGTTCACGCCCGAGAAGGCGAAGATCAGCGGGAAGACGTACATCAGCAGCTTCTGCTGCTGCGCCATCGGGCCCTCGAGGGCGGCCGGCGGCATGTTCTTCATGGTCAGCTGGCGCTGGGTGAGGAACGTGGTGGCCGACATCGCGACGACGAGGAGGATCGTGACGACCCGGATGTGCCCGGCGGCGCCGTCGAACTCCGTGGCGTTCATGAACGTCGCCGACAGCGGCGCGCCGAAGATCGTCGCCTGCTCGGCCTGGGCCGCGACGTCCCGCGTCAGCGGCCCGAGGTTGTCGCGCCCGTAGGTGCCGGCCGCGAGGGCGGGCAGCGAGTTCAGCACCCGGAACAGGGCGAAGAAGATCGGGGACTGCGCCAGGATCGGCAGGCAGGACGCGAACGGGTTGGTGCCGTGCTTGCGGTACAGCTCCATCGTCTCGCGGCTCATGGCCTCGCGGGACGCCGGGTCGGTCTTGCCCTTGTACTTGGCCTGGATCTTCCGCATGTCGGGCGCGAGCAGCTGCATGCCGCGCGACGCCTTGATCTGCTTGAAGAACAGCGGGATCAGGATGATCCGCATCACGATCACGAGGCCGACGATGGAGAAGCCCCAGGCCGCTCCGCCCGCGGGGTCGAGACCGATCCACTCGAACAGCGAGTGGAACTGCACCATGATCCACGCGACCGCGACCATGATCGGGTACAGCACGCCGTCGAACCAGCTCATCGGGGAACTCTCCAGGGGAAGGTCAGTGCGCGGAGGCGACCGCGCCGTGCGAGTGTCGACGGTGCGACCCCGCCGGTGGAACGTCGTCGACGCCGCCCGGGTTCCACGGGTTGCAGCGCAGGAGCCGCCAGGCCGCCAGGCGGGCGCCCCGCCAGATGCCGTGCCGCTCGATCGCGATCACGGCGTACTGGGAGCAGGACGGGTAGAACCGGCAGGTCGGCGGGGTGAGCGGGGACAGGAACCGCTGGTACGCGCGGATCGCGAGCACGAGCAGCCGGCGCGGGGCGCGGGCGACACCGTGCAGCACGCCCCGGCGCGGCGACGGCTCGACGTGGCGGCTCATCGCCGTTCGCCCGCCGGGCCGGTCCGCTCGGCACGCTCGGCGCGCTTGCGGACCGCGGTCCGCAGGGCGCCGTCGAGCTCGCTGCCCAGGGTCGCGTAGTCGGCGGCCGCCGCGGGCGCGAGCGCGCGCACGACGAGGTCCGCGTCGGCCGGCAGCACGGCGAGCCGCTCGGTGGCCAGCGCGCGCAGGCGGCGCTTCACGCGGTTGCGCGTCACCGCGTTGCCCACGCCCTTGGACACGACGAAACCGACCGCCGGACCAGGTCCGGGGTCGGTTCGCGTCACGAGGTGCACCACGAGCGTGTTCCGCC
>JAPSIJ010000573.1 GCA_031178805.1 Cellulomonas sp.
CTCCTCCCGCCTGGTCCGCGTGTACAACAACGACGGTCCCGGGCTCAGCCCCGACGTCGCCGACGAGGACGCCCTGGCGCGCCTCGCCGGGAGGATCACCACGCTCGTCCCGGAGACGGCGGTGATCGGCATGATCTTCCAGCCGGAGGAGGCGGACCGGACGGTGGTCGCCAGCACCGGCAGGGGCCTGGTCCAGCACGACCTGATGACCTGGCAGGTGGGCCCGCACGACGTGGTCCGGCTCCCGCGCATCTCCCAGCGCGCCACCCTGATCAGCCGCGGGATCGCCTCCTGGATCGCCGAGGCCACCACGGAGGACCGCCAGGCGTTCACCGACGCGCTGTTCGGGGCGCTCTCGGCGGGCGGGGCGACGCTGATCACCGACGTCGGTCGTGCGGACTACGGCAGCTTCGAGGCGGTGCTGCTCTCCCTCAGCCGCACGCGGAGCACCGCACGACGGCCCACGCGCCTCGCGGTGCGCTCGACGGTCCGGTCGATCGCGGCGGTGGACCTCCGCCCCCTGGTCCGCCGCCGGGAGGCGATCCAGGCCGCCGCGCTCGTCGCGCTGGGGACGTTCCTGGTCACGGTGCCGGACACCGGCCTGCCGGTCCTCGCGTCCTTCACCGTCTTCGTCCTGACCAGCATGCTCACGTTCCGCCTGGGGCGGTTCTTCCGGCGGTTCCGCGACCGGATGCAGCTGTCGGTCCTGGCCGCGGTCGTCGGCACCCTCGCGCTCGCCGGTGTCGTGGCCGTCGCGTCCCAGGTGGAGCTGCTCGCCGCGCCGGTGAACTTCCTGCTCGCGGTCTGCTTCCTGGTGCACGCCTGGCGGAGCGCGCAGCTCGGGGTGCGGCTCCGGCGGGCCCCGCTGCCCCGGCGCGGCCGGTCGACGTTCCAGCTCGCGAGCGCCGTCGCGTCCGCCCTGATCGGCATCGTCGTCCTGTCGACCGTGGCGCACGTGCCGGCGTTCGTCATGCAGCAGGCCGGTCACTACTGCCTGGTCGTCGGCCTGGTGGAGGGGTTCCTCCTGCTGCAGGAGCGGACGGCGGCGGCCACGACCCGAGCCCGGGCGGTGGCGCGCTGGTCGGCGTAGCCGCCCGCGCCTGCCGCCCCGCGCCTGCGCACGAGCCGCGTCGACGGCGCACGAGTTCTCCTGCGCCCTCGGCGCGGCTCGTGCGCCCTCGCGGGCGCAGGGTGGGCCCGGCGACGAGCCGGGCGTCCACCCGGCTCAGCGCCGCAGGCCGGCCAGGAACCGGAGCTGCGCTCCCTGGTGGTGCGAGCCGCCACCCTCGTGGCCGTTGTACGGGTACACCGCGAGCTGTTTCGGCCCGGCGTAGTGGTGGAACGCGGCGTACACGGTGGACGGCGGGCAGACCGGGTCCGCGAGCGCGACGGAGAACAGGGCGGGCGCCTGCGCGCGTGCCGCGAAGTTGACGCCGTCGACGTAGGACAGCGCCCGGAACACGTCCTCCTCCTCGCCACGGCGGGTCGTGAGGTACACCGCGAGCTCGCGGTACGGGAGGGCGTCGGTGACCTGCACCGCTCGGCGGTAGTGGCACAGGAACGGGACGTCCACGAGCGCGCCCGCGAGGCCCTCGGACAGGCCGGCGGCGGCCAGCGCGAGCCCGCCGCCCTGGCTCGCGCCGGCGACCACCACCCGCGCGGGGTCGACGGCCGGGTGGGCGCGCGCGGCGTCCACGGCGCGCACGGCGTCGGTGACGAGGCGCCGGTAGTAGTGCGTGCGGTGGTCGGCGAGCCCGTCCGTGAGCCGACCCGCGACGTGCGGGGCGCTGCCGTGCGGGTCGGGCGTCGCGCCGGCGTACTCCGCGCTCCCCTGCCCCCGGGTGTCCATCACGAGGACGGCGTAGCCGGCGCTCGGCAGCATCGTCCACTGGTGCGGCAGACC
>JAPSIJ010000079.1 GCA_031178805.1 Cellulomonas sp.
CCCGCGTGCCCGTCCCCCGCCGGGTCAGGCCCGGAGCGGGACGCGGCGCTGCGCCGCGAGCGCGTACACCTTGAGCACCTGCTCGGCCGTCGCGTCCCAGCTGTACTGCTCGGCGACGCGGCGGGCGGCGGCGCGCCACGGCCCGCGCACGGCGGGGTCGGCGAGGGTGGCGGTGAGCGCCTCGGCCCAGACGGCCGGGTCGTGGCCGCGCACCTGCCGGCCGGAGACGCCGTCGTGCACGCAGGAGCGCAGCCCGCCGACCGCGGACGCGACGACGGGGGTGCCGGCGGCCTGCGCCTCGACGGCGACCAGCCCGAACGACTCGCTGCGGGACGGCATCGCCACCAGGTCCGCGGCGGCGAACCACCGGGCCAGCTCCGGGCGCGGCACCGGCGGGCGGAACAGCACGTCGTCCAGCACGCCCTCCGCGGCGGCGAGCGCCCGCAGCTCCTGCAGCGCGGTCGCGCGCCCGCTGGGGCCGCCGAGCACCACCAGCGCCGGCCGCGGCCGCCCGGCGGCGCGCAGCACGCCGAGCGCGCGGACCAGCACGTCGGGCGCCTTGAGCGGCTGGATCCGCCCGGCGAACAGCACCACGTCCCGGTCCAGGGGCAGCCCGAGGTCCCGGCGCAGCGCGGCGCGGTCCGCGCGCGGCCGGAACACCGACAGGTCGACGCCCGGCGCGACGACGTGCACCCGGGCGGGGTCGGCGTCGTACATGCCGACCAGGTCCTGCGCCTCCTCGGCGGTGCTGGCGACCAGCGCGTCGGCCGCCGCGACGACCTGCTCCTCGCCGATCACCCGGGTCGCGGGCTCGGGGGTGTCCCCCGGCGCGAGCGCGGCGTTCTTCACCCGGGCCATCGTGTGCATCGTGTGCACCAGCGGCACGTCCCACCGCTCCGCCGCGAGCCAGCCGACGTGGCCGGACAGCCAGTAGTGCGCGTGCACGACGTCGAACCACCCGGCAGGGCGGGCCGCGCCGACGCGGAGCACGCCCGCGGTCACCGCGCACAGCTGCGCGGGCAGGTCGTTCTTGTCGAGGCCCTCGAAGGGTCCCGCCGGGACGTGGTGCACCAGCACGCGGTCGTCGCCGGCGTCGAGCTCGACGGCCTCCGGCAGCGCCGAGGACGTGGCCCGGGTGAAGATCTCGACCAGGGCGCCGCGGCGGGCGAGCGCCCGGGACAGCTCCGCGATGTAGACGTTCATCCCGCCGGCGTCCCCGGTGCCCGGCTGGTCGAGCGGGGAGGTGTGCACCGAGAGCATGGCGACACGCTGCTGCTCGGACGGCACGGGAGCTCCTGCGGGGGACGGCGGGTGGACCCCTCCATTGTCGACCATCCGGGAGGGTTCGCGACCGTGACGGTCGTCCCACCCGGGTGCGGCCGTCGGGCCCGGGGCGGGCCCGGGGCGGGCCCGGGGCGGGCCCGGGGCGGGCCCGGGGCGGGCCCGGGGCGGGCGCGGGGCGGGCCCGGGGCCGGCCCGGTCAGGCGGACGAGGCCCGGAAGTCCGCCTCGAGCTGCTCCAGCGACCGGTCCCGGGTCTCGGGCAGCACGAACCGCACGAACAGCCACGACAGCACGTTCACCGCCGCGAACAGCAGGAACGTCCCGTTCACGCCGATCCCCGCGACGACCGTCGGGAAGAACCCGGAGATCACCGCGTTCGCGGTCCAGTTCCAGAACACGCTGAGCCCGATCGCGAAGCCGCGGACCCGCAGCGGGAACAGCTCCGCCAGGATCACCCAGCACAGCAGCCCCACCGACGACTGGTTGAACCCGACGAACAGCACCAGGAACGCGGTGACGGCCACCGACCGGGTGGTGCCCTCGGGCAGCGCGGCGGAGCACAGCGCGATCATCAGGTGCGAGGCGATGATGCCGGTGAGGCCCACCAGGAGCAGCCGGCGGCGGGTCACGCGGTTGATCAGCCGCAGGCCGATCAGCATGCCGAGCACCGAGAACACGCCGTTGAGCACGTTCGCCACCAGGGCCACGTCGCCGCTGAACCCGGACTGCCGCAGCAGCTGGGTGCCGTAGTACATGACGGCGTTGATCCCGCCGAGCTGGTTGACCACGGCCACGCCGACGCCGATCAGCACCAGCCGGCGCACCCACGGCAGGCGCAGGTCCGCCCAGCCGCCGCGGCGGCTCTCCCGCTCCGCCTCGACGAGGGCGCGGACCTCGCCGAGCTCGGCGGCGGCCCGCTCCGGGTCGCGCACCTCGCGCAGCACCGCGAGCGCGGCCTCCTCCCGGCCGCGGGCGAGCAGCCAGCGCGGCGACTCGGGCATCCGCAGCATCCCGGCGAACAGCGCGACCGCGGGCACCGCCTGCACGGCGAGCATGTACCGCCAGACCCCCGGGTGGTCCGACCACACCGTGCCGATCACCGCGTTGATCACGAACGCGGCCAGCTGGCCGATCACGATGGCGATCTCGTTCCGGCCGGTGATGGCGCCGCGCCGCTCCGTGGGCGCGAGCTCGGCGAGGTACACCGGCACGGTCACCGACGCCCCGCCGACGGCCGCGCCGAGCACGAACCGCATCGGCAGCATCACGCCGACCGACGGCGCGACCACGCTGCCCACGGCGCCGAGGAAGAACACCACCGCGAGCGCCACGAGCGTCCGGCGGCGGCCGATCCGGTCGGCCAGCCGCCCGGTGACCAGCGCGCCGAGGGCGGCGCCGACCAGCAGGCTGCTGGTGACCAGGCCCTCGGTCGCCGGGGTGAGCCCGAGGTCGGCGACCATCGGGTCCAGGGCGCCGTTGATGACGCCGGTGTCGTAGCCGAACAGCAGGCCGCCGAACGTGGCGACGACGGTGATGACGTCCAGCCGGCGCAGGTGCGGGCCCGGCAGCAGCGGGGGCAGGGCCGGGCCGTGCCCGGCGGGGGCGGCGGCGGTCACGCCACGACGACGCACGCCGGGGCCGGCAGCGCCGCGGTCGAGACGACGACGCCGTCGCGGAGCACGGTCAGCGAGCCGCCCACCTGGTCGGCGACGACGGTGCAGCCCTCGACCACGGCGAAGTGCCGCGGCCACGCCCCGGGCAACGCGACCTGCCCCGCCGGGGCGAGCGTGCCGTCGGGGCCGGCGGCGAACGTGGCCAGCACGTCGGTGCCCCGGGTGGCGACCAGCACCCGGTCGCCCACCCGCTCGATGTGCGAGGGCAGCGCGCGCCGCCCCGGGCCGGTGCCGTCCTCGGCGGCGGGCACCTGCTGCACGACCCGCCCGGTCGCGCGCTCGACGTCCCAGGCCAGCACCGCCACGGTCACGTCGAGCTCGCCGACCACGTAGGCGATCCGGCCGTCGGCGGAGAACACCAGGTGCCGCGGCCCCGAGCCCGGCCGCAGGGTGGCCGCGACGCCGTCCTCGGTCAGCCGGCCCGTCGCGGGGTCGCGGCGGTACCGGCGGAGCTCGTCGGTGCCGAGGTCGCTGACCAGGACGTGCCCGCCCCCGGGGGCGAGGGCGGCGAAGTGCGCGTGCGGCGCCTCCTGCCGGTCGGCCACCGGACCGGAGCCCGTGTGGCCCAGCACCTGGGCGGGGCCGTCGGCGGCGAGGCCGTCGGGGCCGCGGTCCAGCACGGCGAGCGTGCCGGAGGAGTAGTTCGCGACGTACACCGCGCTGCTCGCGGGGTCGATCAGCAGGTGGCAGGGGTCGTCGCCGCCGCTGGGCACGCTGCCGAGCGGCGCCAGCGACGGACCGCCGTCTCCGGCCCCCACCCGGAACGCGGACACGGTGCCGTCCGCCGTCTCGTTCACCGCGAGCAGCAGGCCGGCGGCGCGGTCGAGCGCGAGGAACGACGGCGCGGGCGTCTCCGCCGCGAGCACGGGCTCGCCCAGCGCGCCGGTCGCCGGGTCCAGGGTCACCCGCCAGACGCCCTCGCCGCGGCCGGCGGGCGTGCCGGCGCCCTCCGCGGGGTAGGTGCCGATCCACAGGTCGCGCAGGTGCTCCGTCACGGCGAGGACTGTACGCAGCGCCCGGCACGGGGGCGAACCCGGCCGGACCCGCCCCGGGAGCGTCCCGCCCTGTCACCCGCGGGTGCCACCCTGGGGGCGTGACCACCCCGCGCGAGGACGCCCTCGACCCGTTCCCCGGACCCCTCGAGCCCGAGGGCGACTACGACCGGCTGCTGCTGGACGGCCTCGACCTGGCCGGTGCCGACGCGGAGAGCGCCCGGCTGATCGAGTGCCTGCTGCGCGGCTGCGACCTGGACGGCGCGCAGCTCGACCACGCGCACCTGGTCGACACCACGCTCGCCGACTGCCGGGCCGGCACGCTGCGCGCCCGCTCCGGCTCCTGGCGGGACGTGCTGCTGCGGGACTGCCGGCTCGGGGCGCTGGAGGCGTTCGGCGGCACCTGGGACCGGGTCACCGTCGAGGGCGGCAAGATCGACTACCTCAACCTGCGGGACGCCCGGGTGCAGGACCTGCACCTGGTCCGGTGCACCGTGGGCGACCTGGACCTCGCCGGCGTCCGTGCCGCCCGCGTGACGTTCACCGAGTGCCGCGTCGGCCGGCTCGACGTCACCCGGGCGCAGCTGAGGGACGTCGACCTGCGCGGCGCGGACCTCGCCGGCATCGACGGCACGGCGGGGCTGAAGGGCGCCACGATCAGCCCGGAGCAGCTGCTCGAGCTCGCCGGCGCCCTCGCGGAGCACCTGGGCGTCCGGGTGCGCTGACGCAGGGCGTCGCCGTCGGCGCGGGCCCGCGCGGGGCGCGCCGCACGGCGCGGGGTGGTGGCGCGGGCCGGGGGCCGGCCGGCCTGCCCCCCGCTCGGGCCGACCGGCCCCCGGACCGCGGTCTGGGGGTGGTGGGGCTCAGTCCTCGACGGCCGGACCGCACGCGGCGGCGGCCGTCGCGGCGAGGGCGTCGACGCCGGCGACCGCCGGGCGCGGCCGGGTGTCCCCCGCGACCGCCCAGCAGCCGTCGACCACCTCGTACCGCGCGCGGGGCCCCGCGGTGACGAACGCGCGCAGCCCGGCGAGCAGCCGGTCCACGGCCTCGTCCGTCGTGCCGACGCCCACCGAGGCGCGCACCGCCCCGCCCGCGACGCCGACGTGCGCGAGCAGCGGGTGCGCGCAGAACCGGCCGTCGCGCACGCCGACCCCGTGCTCGGCGGACAGGTACGCGGCGACGAGCCCGGGGTCGTGGTCGCCGGCGTCGCCGGCGCGGCCGAGCGTGAACGAGACGACGCCGACCGGGTCGCGCGAGTCCGACCACAGCCGCAGCACCCGGGCCCCGGGCACCTCGGCCAGCCCGGCCAGCAGCCGGTCGCGCAGCGCCGTCTCGTGCGCGGCGAGCGCGCCCTCCGGCAGCGCGGCCAGGGTGTCGCAGGCCTGCGCCAGCGCGACCGCGCCGAGCACGTTCGGCGAGCCGCCCTCGTGCCGGGCGGGCGCCGGCTGCCACAGCGTGCGGTCGGGGCGCACGTCCCGCACCGCGCCGCCGCCGGCGAGGTACGGCGTGCCGGCGTCCAGCCAGTCGCGCCGGCCCACCAGGGCGCCCGCGCCGAACGGGGCGTACGTCTTGTGGCCGGAGAACGCGACGTAGTCCACGCCGGACGCGGCGAGCGAGAACGCCCGGTGCGGCAGCAGCTGCGCGCCGTCCACCGCGACCCGGGCGCCGGCCTCCTGCGCCAGCGCGACGACGGACGCCAGCGGGAGGGCCTCCCCCGTGACGTTCGAGGCGCCGGTCAGCGTGACCAGCGCGTACGGCAGCCGGGCGAGCTCCGCGCGCAGGGCGGCCAGCGTCCCGGCGACCGTGGGTGCGGCGGCCAGCACGGTGGCGGAGCGCCCGGAGCCGCGCAGCGAGCGCACCCACGGCAGCAGGTTGGCGTGGTGCTCGACGTCCAGCACCAGCACCCGGCCGCCGTCGGGGACGCACCCCGCGAGCAGGTTCAGCGCGTCGGTGGTGTTCCGGGTGATCACCGCGACGTCGTCGGGGCGGGCGCCGGCGAACCGGGCCACGGTGGCCCGCGCCGACTCGTACAGCGCGGTGGACACCTGCGACAGGTACCCGGCGCCGCGGTGCACCGAGGCGTACAGCGGCAGCACCTCGACCACCCGCGCGGCGACGGACTCCAGCGCGGGCGCCGAGGCGGCGTAGTCGAGGTTCGCGTACGGCACGGAGCGGCCGTCGACCAGCGGCACGCGGGTGTCGGCGCCGACGACGGGCAGCAGGGCGGTGGCCGCGCAGGCGGACGGGTGCAGGACGGTGGCGGACATGGGGGACCCCCGGGACGGTCTGTGGGGGCCCGGGCACGGCCGGGTCACCCCGCGCTTGCCGGCCACCGGACGGTGGACGGCCAGGTCGTCACCCGGGGCACCCCGCCGCGGAGGGAGGGTTGCCGGCCAGCGAGCCGGGGCTTCGCGCTGGCGCTCATGACCTGGTTCGAGGATGGGACGGCGCCGCGCGGGCTGTCAACCGTGGTCCACCAGTCGGCCGCAGGGCACGATGGCGTAGCATCACCGCACCATCCAGAGCGGCCGAGAGATCTGGCTCGTCGACGCCGCAGCAACCCGCGGCCCGTGCCCCGTGCACGCGGCCGGCCGAGGGTGCTTCCGCCAGGTCCGATGGAGGAGAGGGACACCGTGACCGACGACCGCCTGCGCTACCGCCTGCTGACCGGGCCGGACGACCGCACGTTCTGCGAGCGCGTGAGCGCCGCCCTGGCGGAGGGCTACGAGCTGCACGGCGGCCCGGCCGCCACCTTCGACGGCGAGCGGGTGGTGGTGGCCCAGGCCGTCGTCCTCCCGGCCGCCGCCGCGACCACGGTGCGCCCGCTGTGACCGGCCACGGGCACGCCCCCTATGCGGGCGACCTGACCCCGCAGGAGGCCTGGGACCTGCTGGCCACCGACGAGCGCGCCGTGCTGGTCGACGTGCGCACCGAGGGCGAGTGGCAGACCGTCGGCGTGCCGGACACCGGCGACCTCGACGCGCCGGACGCGCCGCGGACCGCGTTCGTGCAGTGGACCGACGCGTTCGGCCGGCCGAACCCGCGGTTCCTCGACGAGCTCGCCGCCGCGGGCGTCACACCCGACGACCCGCGCCCGGTGGTGTTCCTGTGCCGGTCCGGCGCGCGGTCCGTCGCGGCCGCGTCCACCGCGACGGCCGCCGGCCTCGGCCCGGCGTACAACGTGCTCAGCGGGTTCGAGGGCGACGTCGGGTTCGACGGGCAGCGGGGCCACACCGGCTGGCGCGCCGCCGGGCTGCCCTGGCGCGAGGCGTGACCGAGCCGGCCGGGACGCCGGGCCCCGCCGACTGGCAGGACCGGCGCCTCCCCCGCGCCGCGCTGCGCCCGGACACGCTCGCCGTCCGCGGCGGCACCGTGCGCACGCCGTTCCAGGAGACCTCCGAGGCGCTGTTCCTCACCCAGGGCTACGTCTACGAGCGCGCCGCCGAGGCGGAGGCCGCCTTCGCCGGCGAGGCCGACCGCTTCCTGTACTCCCGGTACGGCAACCCCACCGTGTCGACGTTCGAGGAGCGGCTGCGGCTGCTGGAGGGCGCGGAGGCCTGCTACGCCACCGCGTCCGGCATGTCCGCCGTGTTCACGGCGCTGGCCGCGCTGGTGCGCTCGGGGTCGCGGGTCGTCGCCGCCCGGGCGCTGTTCGGCTCCTCCGTGGTGATCTTCGACGAGATCCTCGCCGGCTGGGGCGTGCGGACCGACTACGTGGACGGGCACGTGCCGTCCCAGTGGGAGGAGGCGCTGGCCACGCCCGCGGACGTGGTGTTCTTCGAGACGCCGTCGAACCCGATGCAGGACCTGGTCGACATCGCCGCCGTGTCCCGGCTCGCGCACGCCGCCGGGGCCGTCGTCGTGGTGGACAACGTGTTCGCCACCCCCGTGCTGTCCCGGCCGCTGCCGCTCGGCGCCGACGTCGTCGTGTACTCCGCCACCAAGCACATCGACGGGCAGGGCCGGGTGCTCGGCGGCGCGATCCTCGGCACCGAGGAGTTCGTGCACGGCCCGGTGCAGAAGCTGATCCGGAACACCGGCCCCTCGCTCAGCCCGTTCAACGCGTGGGTGCTGCTCAAGGGCCTGGAGACGCTGTCGCTGCGGGTCCGGCACCAGACGGCGTCCGCGCTGACCCTCGCCACCTGGCTGGAGCAGCACCCGGCCGTCGCGCGCGTCCGCTACCCCTACCTGCCGTCGCACCCGCAGCACGCGCTCGCGCTCGCGCAGCAGGACGGCGGCGGCACCGTGGTCACGCTCGACCTCGCGGTGCCGGACGGCGCGACGCCCGAGGAGGCCAAGCGGGCGACGTTCGGCGTGCTGGACGCGCTGCGGGTCGTCGACATCTCCAACAACCTCGGCGACGCCAAGTCCCTCGTGACGCACCCGGCCACCACGACGCACCGCAGGCTCGGGCCGGCCGGGCGCGCCGCGGTCGGCATCGCGGAGAGCACCGTGCGGCTGTCCGTCGGCCTGGAGGACCCGGCCGACCTGCAGGACGACCTCGACCAGGCCCTGGCGAGCCTGAGCCGCTGAGCCGCCAGGACCCGCGCTAGACCCGGTCCCCGACCAGGACGGCGACGCCGTCCAGCAGGCGGGCCAGGCCGAACTCGAACGCCCGCCGCGGGTCGTACGCCGCCTGCTGCGCCTCCCCCGCCACCGGGCCGACCCGGGCGAC
>JAPSIJ010000574.1 GCA_031178805.1 Cellulomonas sp.
GCCACGGAGATGATCCGGTCGTGGTCGGCGCGCTGCGCCGCGAGCGCCGTGAGCACCTCGTCGTCCGGCAGGAACGCCCGCACGGACCGCACCGGCAGGTAGCGCGCGTACGGCGACCCCGAGAACGGGGTGTTCACCGCCACCATCCCGCGCACCCGGTCGCGGACGTCCGTGCGGCCCATCACCGACTTGCCGATCAGCCCGCCCTTGGAGTGCGCGACGATCACGACCTCGTGCAGGTCGGCGTCCCGCAGGTGCGCCGCGGCGAGCTCGGCCATGTCGGGCACGCTGCCCCGGTTCAGCCCGAACGGCGCCACCACGTGCACCGGGTGCCCGTGGGCGTGCAGCGCCCGCGCCAGCGGCTCGAGGAACCGCCACGTCTCCCAGACCCCGGGCAGCAGCAGCACCGCCGGCCCCCGCGCGGGCTCCGGGTGGGTGTACGTGTCGGGGCCGGTGCGGGACAGCAGCCCCGCCACCTGCCGCGCCGCGGCGTAGGCGTAGTCGGCGGCCCACCACGCGGCGTGCCGGGCGCGCACGGCGAGGCCGGGCCGCGCCGGCGCCGCCGACCCCGTCGCCCCGGTCACGCCGGCTCCCGCACCCAGCGCGCGACCAGCGGCGCGTGGCTCGCCATCGCGACGTGCCCGGCGTGAGGCACCTCCCGGACGGTCCCGCGGGGCGCGAGGGCGCCGAGCCGCCGGTTCCACTCCCGCGAGGCCACCGGGTCGTTCTCGCCGCGGACCAGCAGCGCCGGCCCGGGCAGCCGGGCCACGGCGGCGGCGGTGTCGTAGCCGAACATGTGCGGCAGCACGGCCGAGTACCAGACCGGCCCGGTGCGCAGGTAGTCGGTGGTGACGATCGCGTTCACCCCCGCCGGCTCGTGCAGCCCGTCCTTCGCGAGCCGGGCGGCCTGGGCGAGCACCGAGGGGGCGGCGGGGTCGACGACGGTGCCGATCATCAGCACCCGGGTCACCACGTCGGGCGCCCGCAGCATCGCCTCCGCCACCACCTGCGCGCCCATCGAGTGCCCGACCAGGACCGCGCGCCCGACGCCGCGGTGCCGGAGCACGGCGAGCACCACGTCGGCCATGTCCTCGACGGTCGGCACCCGCGCCGGGCGCGGGCTGCGGCCGAAGCCGGGCAGGTCCGGCACCAGCACCCGGTGGTCCCGGGACAGCTCGCGGGCGAGCCCGCGGAAGTACCGCTCCGAGACGCCGATGCCGTGCACGAGCACCACGACGGGGGCGTCCGCGGGGCCGACGTCGGTGACCACGACGCCGGCCGCGGGGTCCAGGCCGCGCGGCCGGGCACCGCCGACCGTGCGGGCCAGCCAGCGGCCGGACCGCTCCCCCGGCCGGTCCGCGGCCGCCCGGCCCGCGCGCTCCGTGACGCTCACGCGCGCCCGCCGGGCGCCGGCTCGAGGTGCACGGCCTTCAGCACGGTCATCGCCGCGAGCAGGTCCGGCCCGTAGCCGGCGCCCGCCCCGCTGTCCCGCCGCGGGTCGGCGGAGCCGCCGGGCGCCCCGCCGAACACGGCGTTGATCTTCACGGTGCCGACCTCGAGCTCGTCCGCGGCGCGCAGCGCGTGCTCCAGGTCCGGCGTGAGCACCGTGGCCGCCAGGCCGTACCGCCCCGCGGACGCCAGGCGCAGGCCCTCGTCGAAGTCCGCGACGCGGGTCACCGCGGCGACCGGCCCGAACGTCTCCTCGGTGAGCACCGCCATGTCGGCGGTGCAGCCGTCCAGCACGGTCGCCGGGTAGTGCGTCCCCGGCCCGTCCGGCACCGCGCCGCCGGTGAGCACCCGCGCGCCGGCCGCGACGGCGGCGTCGACGTGCCCCGCGACCACGGCGCGCTGCTCGGCGTCCACCAGCGGGCCGAGCCGCGTGGCGGGGTCGGCCGGGTC
>JAPSIJ010000575.1 GCA_031178805.1 Cellulomonas sp.
TCGTCGGCGTCTCGCTCACCGGCCTGGAGCCGGACGACCACGTGCAGGGGGAGCTGGACCTGGACGGCACCGGGGACGCGGGCGGCGCCCTGGACGCCGTGCTGGACCGGGTGGCGGGCCAGTTCGGCTCGGGCGCGGTGGTGCGCGGCGCGCTGCTGCGGCCCGGCACGGGCACGCAGGTGCCGCTGCTGCCCGACTGAGGACGCGCCCGGTCGGCCCTGCCCCACCGCCCTGCCCCGCCGCCCTGCCCCGCCGCCCTGCCCCGCCGCCGCGCCCTGCCCCCGCGCGCCCCGCCGCCGTGCCCGGTGCGACCTGCTGCGGGAGGATGGCGCCGCCACGCCGCCGGACCCGGGCGGCCCGACGAGGAGCCCCATGCCGCGCGCCGACCGCCCGACCGCCCCTGCCGCGACGGCGCCTCCGGCCGCCGGGCCCTCCGGGGCCCGCCGCGCCGTCGCCCTGGTCCGAGCGGCGCACGCCCCGCCGGCCGCCGCGGTCACCCTGATCGCGGGCGCGTACGCCCTCGGTCCGGCCGGGGCGTCGCCGGGCCGCGCGCTGCTGGTCGTGGCCGCCGTGCTGGCCGGGCAGCTGTCCATCGGCTGGTCCAACGACTGGATCGACGCGCAGCGGGACCTCGCCGTCGGCCGCGCCGACAAGCCGGTGGTCCGCGGGGAGGTGACCCCCGCGACGCTGCGCGCCGGCGCCCTGGCGGCCGTGGTGGCCTGCGCGGGGCTGTCGCTGGCCCTCGGCGTGCGGGCGGCGCTGCTGCACGCGCTGCTGGTCGGCTCCGGGTGGGCGTACAACGCGCGCCTGAAGTCCACCGCCTGGTCCTGGGCGCCGTACGCGCTGGCGTTCGGGGCGCTGCCCTCGGTGGCGACGGCGGCGGTGCTCGGCGGCGGGACGCTCGCGCCGTGGTGGGCGACCGCCGGCGGCGCCCTGCTCGGCGTGGGGGCGCACCTGGCCAACGTGCTGCCCGACCTGGAGGACGACGCGGCGACCGGGGTGCGCGGGCTGCCGCACCGCCTCGGCCGGCGCGGCACGGCGTTCGGCGCGGCGGGGGTGCTGCTCGTCGCGGTGCTCGTGGTCGTCCTCGGCCCGCCGGGGGCCCCGGGCGCGGCGGGGGTGCTGGCGCTCGCCGGCGCGACCCTGCTCGCCGGCTCGGGGGCGGTCGTGGCGCTGGTGCGCACCACCAGCCGGTGGCCGTTCACCGCGGCGATGCTGGTCGCCGGCCTGGCCGTCGTGCTGCTGGTCGCGACCGGCTGACCGGCGGCGCCGCCCGCGCCCCCGGTCGCGCGGCACCCACCCCCGCGAGAGGATCCCGCCATGTCGCGAGTCGTGGCCGTCGCCCCGGTGCTGCCCGAGCGCGCGTACCGCCAGTCCGACATCACCGCCGAGATCGCCGGGCTGGTCACGCGGGACCGCCGCCGCCGGCTGCTGCTGGAGCGGGTGCACGGGTCGAGCGGCATCGACACCCGGCACCTCGTGCTGCCGCTGGAGAAGTACGCCGGGCTGTCCTCGTTCGGCGAGACGAACGACCTGTTCCTGCGGGAGGGCGCCGAGCTCGCGTCCCGGGCGGTGCTCGACGCGCTGCGGGCCGCCGGCCTGCGGCCCGCCGACGTCGACCACCTGTTCTTCACCACCGTCACGGGCGTCTCCGCGCCCTCGCTGGACGCCCTGCTGGTGGCCCGGCTGGGCCTGCGGCCGGACGTGCGGCGGGTGCCGAGCTTCGGGCTCGGCTGCGCGGGCGGCGCCGCCGGGCTGGCGCGGGTGCACGACCACCTCGAGGGCCACCCCGACGAGGTCGCGGTGCTGCTGTCCGTCGAGCTGTGCTCGCTGACGCTGCAGCAGGACGACGACTCCACCGCCAACCTGGTGGCGAGCGGGCTGTTCGG
>JAPSIJ010000576.1 GCA_031178805.1 Cellulomonas sp.
CCCGCAGCCCGCGCTGCTCGGCGCCGCCGGGGCCACCGCCGCGGTGCTGGCCGCCGTCGCGCTGCTCGACCCCGCCCGGCACGGGTGGCTCGCCCTGGCCGCGGCCCTGGTGCTCGGCGCCGGCGCGGTGCTGCTCGCGGTGTCCCGGGTCGCCGCCGTCGCGGCCGCGTCCCTCGCGGCCCCGGTGCTGGCGTTCGCCGCGGGCGTCGCCGCCGTCGACCCCGCCGGCGCCGCCGACCGCCGGCTCGCGCTGGTCGCCGGCCTGGTCGCCGCCACGGGCGTCGCGGCCGTCCGGTTCGTCGCCACCCGCGCCGCCCGCCGCGGCCAGGACCTCGCGACGGTGCTGCTGGTCGCGCTCGGCGTCGTCGCGGCGCTCTGCCTGGCGGTGCTGCTGGCCGGGCTGCCCGGCGTGGTCGCTGCCGCGGTGCTGCTCGGGCTGGTGCCCGTCGCCCTGCGGGTGCTGCCCGTCTGGGCGCTGTCCGTGCCGGACGAGCAGCTCGTCGACCTCGCGCACGTCGCCCGCACCGCGCCGTCCGTCCGCGGGCCCCGGCCGCGCGGGCTCGGCCGGGTGAACGAGCGGCAGGTGGTCCGCACCGTCGGCGCGGCCGAGCGGCGCACCGACGCCGGCGTGCTGCTGGTCTGCGCCCTCCCGCCGCTGCTCGCGCCGCTCGTGCTCGTCGCCGCGCTCGGGGACACGGTGCGGGGGTGGGGCGCCGTGGCGCTCGTGGTCGCCCTCGTCGTCGTGCTCACCCTGCAGCCGCGCACCGCCCGCGGGCCCGTGGCGCGCTGGGCCCCGCGGGTCGCCGCGGCGCTCGTCCTCGTCGAGCTCGCCGCGCTCGGCGCGCCGGTGCTCGGCGCCGACGCCGCGCTGCTGGCGGTCGGCTGCGTGGTGCTCGCGCTCGCCGTGTCGGGCGTCGGGCTGGCGCTCGGCCGGGGCTGGCGGTCGGTCGTCGCCTCCCGGCTCGGCGACGCCGTCGAGGGGCTCGGCGTCGTGCTCGCGCTGCCCGCGGCGCTGGTGGCGGCCGACATGATCGAGACGCTGCGGCGGATGACGTCGTGACCGCGCCGGGGGACGGCGCCGGACCGGGCGGTGGCAGGATGACGCGCATGACAGGGGGCGGGACGTGGAGCCGACGATGAGCACCGTGCCGCCCGCGGGCCCTGCGGGCCCCGTGGCCTCTGCGGCCCCCGCGGGCTCCGTGGCGCTGGGCGCCGTCACCGCGCGCGAGTGCGCCGGCTGCCGGCGGCCGCTGCGCCCCGACGCCCGGTTCTGCACCGCGTGCGGCACGCCCGTGCAGCCCGACGCGACCGTCACCGTCGTCGAGGGCGCCCAGGGCCGCTCCCGCGGCGACGCCCGCGCCCGCGAGCCGCGCCCCTCGGCGCTGCACCCCGCCTTCGGCGACGCCGCACCCGCCGGGACCGGCCGCCGGGTGGCCGCCTACGCGATCGACGCCGCGGCCGTCGGCCTCGTCGCCGGCGGGCTGCTCGCGTGGACCGGGTCCGTGCTGCTCGTGGCGCTCGTGGTGCTCGAGCTCGCCGTCGGCCTGCTCGTCTGGGAGGCGCACACCGGCCGGACGCTCGGCAACACCCTGCTCGGCCTGCGCACCGCCCGCGAGGAGACGCCCTACTCGGTCGGCCCCGCGCGGGCGTTCCTGCGCGGTCTGGTGCTCGCCGCCGGGCACGCCGCCGCCGGCCTCGGCCAGTGGCTGGTCGTCGCCTCCGCGGCCTTCGACACGTCCGGCCGGGCGCAGGCCTGGCACGACAAGGTCGGCCGCGCGGTGGTCGTCGACGTCCGGGCGCACGAGCGGGCCGTCGAGGAGGCGCTGGACGCCGCCGACGCGGAGGCCGAGCGCGCCCGGGCGCAGGCGGTCGGGGCGTCGGCGGGCCG
>JAPSIJ010000080.1 GCA_031178805.1 Cellulomonas sp.
CGGTCCCGCGACGCCGAACGCCGGCCCGGCGAGGACCAGCGTGTCGAGGTCGAACAGGTTGAGCAGCGTGACGGCCGCGGTGCCGAGCCAGTCCGCGGACGCCGCGACCAGCATGCCCGCCGCGGGGTCGGCGCCGACGGCGGCGCGCGCGACCCGCTGGAAGTCGGCGAGCAGCGCGTCCGGCCCGCCGTCCAGCCCGAGCCGGCCGGCCAGCCCTTCGACGCGGTGCGCGGCGGCGACCACGGCGCCCGGCCCGGCGACCACCTCGACGCAGCCGCGGCTGCCGCACGCGCACGGCGGACCGGCGGGGTCGACCGGGATGTGCCCGATCTCCACGGGGTTGGCGGTGCGCCCGCGGTACACCTCCGCCTCGGCGATCACGCCGCCGCCGATGCCGGTCGCCATGTAGAGCACGCCGAAGGTGTCGACGTCGAGCGCGCCCACCCACTGCTCGCCCACGGCGGCGGCGGTCGCGTCGTTCTCCAGCAGCACCGGCAGGTCCAGCAGCGCGCCGAGCGTCCCGGTGAGCGGGAAGTCGCGCCAGGCGGGCGTCGGCTGCCCGGTGAGCACGGCGCCCGCGGCGCGGTCCTGCGGGCCGTGCGTCACCAGGCCGACGCCGAGCACCCGGTCGCGCGGGATGCCGGCCCCGGCCAGCAGCAGGTCGATGTGCCGGGCCAGCACGGGCAGGGTCTCCTCGGGCTCGCCGCGCCCCACGCCGCGCACGCCGGTGGACGCGACGCGGCGCCCGGCGAAGTCCGTGACGACGACGCTGCTGGCGCACCGGTCCAGCTGCACGCCGACGGCGTACCCGGCGGCGGCGTCGAGCTCGAGCAGCCGGCGGGGCGAGCCCACGCCGCCGCTGACCCGGCCGACCTCGTGCACCAGCCCCTCGGCCATCAGGTCGCGGACGACGTGCGTGATGGTGGCGGCGGTGAGGCCGGAGCGGTCGGCGAGCTCGACCCGGCTGACGGTGCCGTGCGTGCGGACGAGGTCGAGGACCAGCGCGCCGGTGGCGGCGCGGGACGGGGCTCGCATGTCCCGACCATATCTTGACATGCTTAATTTAAGCACGTAACGATATGCACCGAGCCGCACCGACGCGGCCACGACCAGACCGTCGGGCGCGACGGGTGGAAAGGACCAGCGATGTTCCTCAGGTCAGCCAGGGCGCACCGGCGCCCGTCCCGCACGACCCTCCCCGTCGCCGCCGGCGTCGCGGCGGTGGCCCTGCTCGCCACCGCGTGCAGCGGCGGCAGCGGGGGCGGCGGCGCCAGCACGGGCGCCTCGGGCGACGGCAGCACGCTCGTCGCCTACACCGGCCAGTCCGGTGACTACCAGATCAACTTCAACCCGTTCTCCCCCTCGCGGATCGGCGCCCTCGGCACGATCTACGAGCAGCTGTTCTTCATCAACAAGGCCGCCGAGTCCGACCCGGTGCCGCTGCTGGGCACCGAGTACACCTGGAACGAGGACGGCACCCAGCTGGACGTCACGCTCCGCGAGGACGTCACCTGGTCCGACGGCGAGCCGTTCACCGCCGACGACGTGGTGTTCACCTACGACCTGCTCGCCGCCACCCCGGCGATCAACAACGTCGGCTACGCCGGCACGGTCGCCGCGACCGACGACACCCACGTGACGTTCACCTTCGACGCCCCCGCGTTCGTGCAGGGCCCCGACGTGCTGTCCGGCGTGCCGATCGTGCCGGAGCACCTGTGGCAGGACGTCGACCCCACCGCCGACGTGGTCGAGGAGCCGGTCGGCACCGGCGCGTACCTGCTCGACGACTTCAAGCCGCAGGCCTTCACCTACACGGCGAACCCGGACTACTGGGGCGGCGAGCCCGCCGTGCAGACCATCCGGTTCCTGTCGCTGTCCGGCAACACCGCCGGCGCCGACGGCATCGCGAACGGCACCATCGACTGGCAGACCGGCCCGGTGCCCGACATCCAGAACGTCGCCGAGAACTTCCCCGGCTACGACACCCTGACCGCGGCGCAGAACCAGATGGTGCTCGCGACGTGCTCCAGCGTCGAGCTGGGCTGCTCCGGCCCGCAGACCGACCCGGCCGTCCGGCACGCGCTGTACCTGGCGATGGACCGCACCCAGCTGAACGCCCTGGCGTTCGAGGAGACGGCGGCGGAGATCTCGCCGACGTTCGCGCTCACCGCGACGCAGGAGTCCTGGATCTCCGACGACGTCGCCGAGCCGGTCGCCCCGGAGACGGCCGACCCCGAGGGCGCCGCCGAGGTGCTCGAGGCCGCCGGCTGGGCCAAGGGCGCCGACGGCATCTACGCCAAGGACGGTCAGCGCCTGACCGTCACCGTCGAGGTGGTCTCCGGCTGGACCGACTACATCACCGCGGTGCAGACCATCGCGCAGCAGGCCAAGGCCGCCGGCATCGACGTGCAGACCGCGCAGTCGTCGTGGAACGAGTGGACCGAGCGCCGCACCCAGGGCAACTTCCAGCTCGCCATCGACTCGCTGTGGCAGGGCCCGGCGCCCGACCCGTACTACCTGTACACGTACTTCTTCTCCTCGGCGTCGGGTGCCCCGGTGGGCCAGCCCGCGGGCAACAACTACGCCCGGTACGCGAACCCCGAGGTGGACGCGGCGCTCGACGCGCTGCAGGGCATGCCGCTGGACGACGCCGAGGCGCGCCAGCCGCACTTCGACGCGATCCAGGCCGCCGTGGTCGAGGACATGCCGTACATCCCGATCCTCACCGGCGGCACCACGAGCGAGTGGAACGTCGCCCGGTTCACCGGCTGGCCCACCGAGGAGGACATGTACGCCTTCCCCGCCGTGTGGTCCGCGTTCGACGCCGCGGAGATCTTCAAGCGGCTGGAGCCGGCCGAGGGCTGACCGCCCGCCGGGCCGGGCGCGCGTGCGCCCGGCCCGGCCCCCTCCCCCGCCCGCTCCTCGACGAAGGGGTCGTCGCACGGTGAACTACGTCCTGCGCAAGCTCGGCTTCTACGCGGTCGCCCTCTGGGCCGCCGTGACCCTGAACTTCCTCATCCCCCGGCTGCTGCCGGGCAACCCGGTCGACATCCTGCTGGCCAAGCTGCAGCAGCGCGGCGGCACGGTGACCCCCGAGACCCGCGAGGCCTACTCCGCGCTGCTCGGCGGGGACACGACCGACTCCCTGCTCGCGCAGTACGGCACCTACCTGGCCAACCTGCTGCGCGGCGACCTCGGCGTCTCGGTCACCTACTTCCCCACCCCGGTGAACGAGGTCATCGGCACCTCGATGCCGTGGACCGTGGTGCTGGTGGGCATCGCCACCGTGCTCGCCGCCACGATCGGCGTGCTGCTGGGCGCGTTCGTCGGCTGGCGGCCCGGCACCTGGCTGGACTCGGCCGTGCCGCTGACCACCCTGCTCGCCGCCGTGCCGTACTTCTGGCTGGCCCTCGTGCTGGTCTACCTGCTGTCCCGGGTGCTCGGCTGGTTCCCGTCGCAGGGCGGGTACGACGTCGTGCTCGACCCCGGCTGGAGCCCGGAGTTCATCGCCTCGGCGGTCGAGTACGGGTTCGTGCCGGCGCTGACGATCGTCATCGCGTCCATCGGCGGCTGGCTGCTCGGGATGCGCAACATGATGGTGTCCACGCTGTCCGAGGACTACGTGCTCACCGCCCGCGCCAAGGGCCTGCCGCAGGGCCAGATCCTGCGGAGCTACGCCGCGCGCAACGCCGTGCTGCCGTCCGTCGCCGGCTTCGCGATCTCCCTCGGCTTCGTCGTCTCCGGGTCCGTGGTCACCGAGCAGGTGTTCTCCTACCCGGGCATCGGCTCCCGGCTGCTCGCCGCGGTCACCAACAACGACTACGCGCTCATGCAGGGCGTGTTCCTGTTCATCACCCTGGCCGTGCTCGGCGCGAACCTCGTCGTCGACCTGCTGTACGGCCTCATCGACCCGCGCACCCGCGCGAAGGCCTGAGGGGAGCCGGCGATGACGAACACCGGACCGGACGTGCGCGTGGCCGTGGACGGCCCCGGCGGACCGATCGAGGCGCCCGCCCCGGGCCCCGCCGCCGCGGCGGACCTGCCCGCGCGACCGGGCGGCACCGGCACCCGGCCGCGCGCGGCCTGGCGGCTGCTGCTGCCCTCCATGACCCCGTGGCTCGCGGCCGGCCTGGTGCTGGTCGCCGGCGTGGTGCTGCTCGGCGTGGTGGGGCCGTGGGTGGTCGGCGACCCCGACGCGATCAGCGACACCGGGCTCGCGGGCCCCTCGGGCGAGCACTGGCTCGGCACCACCCAGACCGGCCAGGACGTGCTGGCGCAGCTCGCCCACGCCACCCGCGGGTCGCTGCAGATCGGCCTGCTGGTCGGCGTGCTGGCCACGGTGCTGTCGGCGTTCTTCGGCATCTACGGCGCCTACCTGGGCGGCGTGGCGGACGAGGCGTTCTCGCTGCTGTCCAACGTGTTCCTGGTGATCCCCGGCCTGCCGCTGGTCATCGTGATCTCCGGCTTCGTGCCGCGGGAGAGCCGCGGGCTGTGGACCATCGCGGTGGTGCTCGCCCTCACCTCGTGGGCGGCGTCGGCCCGGGTGCTGCGCGCGCAGACGCTGTCCGTGCGGAACCGGGACTACGTCGCCGCCTCCCGGCTGTCCGGCGAGAAGCCGTGGCGCGTGATCGCGGTGGAGATCCTGCCCAACCTGCTGCCGGTGCTCGCCTCGCAGTTCGTCTACGCGGTGATCGCGGCGATCCTCGGCGAGGCCGGCCTGTCGTTCCTCGGGCTCGGGGCGTCCAACGCCTCGACCCTCGGGACGATGCTGTTCTACGCGCAGAACGGCTTCGCGCTCCCCCTGGGCGCCTGGTGGTGGTTCGTGCCGCCGGGCCTCGTGATCGCCCTGTTCGGCATGGGGCTGTCGCTCATCAACTTCTCGATCGACGAGATCATCAACCCCCGGCTCAAGAACGCCCGCACCGCCCGCCGGCGCGCGCGGGCGGCGCAGCGGGCCGCGGGCCGGACGGAGGTCGCCCGATGACCACGCTCACCGAGCCCACGCCGCCCGCCGCGCACGCGGCCCCCGAGCGGCGACCCGTGCTCACCGTGCGGGACCTGACCGTCGTCTACGACGTCGAGCAGCCCGTCACCGCGGTGAAGGACGCCAGCCTCGAGCTCGGCCGCGGGGAGATCCTCGGCCTCGCGGGCGAGTCGGGCTGCGGCAAGACGACCCTCGCCTACGCGGTGAACCGGCTGCACCAGCCGCCCGCCCGGATCGCCGGCGGCTCGGTGGTGTTCCACGACCGCGACGGCACCGACGTCGACCTGCTCGCGCTGGACGACGAGCCGCTGCGGCGGTTCCGCTGGTCGCAGCTGTCCATGGTGTTCCAGGGCGCGATGAACTCCCTGAACCCGGTCCGCACCGTCGGCGCCCAGCTCGACGACACCCTGCGGGCGCACGCCCGGATGTCGCGGGCGCAGCGCCGGGAGCGGTCCGCCGACGTGCTCACCCGGGTCGGCGTCGACCCCGGCCGGCTGCGGTCCTACCCGCACGAGCTGTCGGGCGGCATGCGGCAGCGCGTGATGATCGCCATGGCCATGCTGCTCGAGCCGCAGATCATGATCATGGACGAGCCCACCACCGCCCTCGACGTGGTGGTGCAGCGCGAGATCCTCCGGGAGATCGTCCGGCTGCGCGACGAGCTCGACTTCGCGGTCGTGTTCATCACCCACGACCTGCCGCTGCTGCTGGAGATCAGCGACCGGATCGCCGTGATGCTCGCCGGCGAGATCGTCGAGCTCGACACCGCGGACCGGCTGCACCGGTCCCCCGCCCACCCGTACACCCGCCGCCTGCTGGGGTCGTTCCCGAGCCTGTCCGGCGAGCGGGGCGCGTTCATCCGCGACGGCAGCGAGGCCGTCGGCGACGAGGAGGCCCGCCCGTGACCAGCGTGCACGTGACCAACCTGACCAAGGACTACGGCCTGCGGTCCGGCCTGCGGCGGCAGACGCTGCGGGCGGTGGACCGGGTGTCGTTCGACCTGGTGCCGCGGCGGACCGTCGCCCTGGTCGGCGAGTCGGGCTCGGGCAAGTCGACCATCGCCAAGCTGCTCACCCGGCTGGAGAAGCCCACGTCCGGGCGGATCGACGTGCAGCTCGACGACCGCACCCCGGTGATGGGGTCGGTCTACCAGCGGCACGTGCAGATGGTGTTCCAGGACCCGTTCGCCTCGCTGAACCCGTTCCACACCATCGAGCACCACGTCGCCCGGCCGCTGCGGATCCACCACCGCACGCACGACGCCGCGAGCACGCACGCCCGGGTGGTCGAGATGCTGGAGCGGGTCAACCTCGACCCCGCCGAGCAGATCGCCGCCCGCCGGCCGCACGAGCTGTCCGGCGGGCAGCGGCAGCGCGTCGCCATCGCGCGGGCCCTCGCACCCGGCGCGCAGGTGCTGATCGCCGACGAGCCGGTGTCCATGCTCGACGTGTCCATCCGGCTCGGCGTCCTGAACCTGCTGGGGCGGCTGCAGCGGGAGGACAACCTCGCCGTCCTCTACATCACCCACGACCTGGCGACCGCCCGGCACTTCTCCGACGAGATCCTCGTGCTCTACCGCGGCCGCGTCGTGGAGCGCGGCCCCGCCGACGCCGTGATCCTCGACCCGCACCACGACTACACGAAGATGCTGGCGCTCGCCGCGCCCGACCCCGACCGCGTCGGCGGCGTCGGGCGGGGCGGGGACACCGCCGTGGCGCGGGACGCGATCGACAACTCCGTCTGCTACGACCACGGGCTCGGCGCGTGGGTCGGCATCGACGAGGCGGCGGAGGCCGCGGCCGCCACCACCGCCGCCGCGGGCACCGGCGCGCGGGGCCGGCGGGAGCGGGTCCGTGGCTGAGGCGTTCGTCAGCGCGGTCGTCCCGCCCGCGCCGCCCGCCCCCGCCGCGCCGCCCGCGTGGCCGACCGACGGGCTGGCCTACGGCGGCGACTACAACCCCGAGCAGTGGCCCCGCCAGGTGTGGGACGAGGACGTGCGGCTGATGGCCGAGGCCGGCGTGAACCTGGTGACGCTCGGCGTCTTCGCCTGGGGCACCGTCGAGACGGCCGACGGGGTGCGCGACTGGACGTGGTTCGACGACGTCGTGGCGCTGCTGCACTCCCGCGGCATCGCGATCGACCTCGCGACGCCGACGGCCGCGCCGCCGTCCTGGCTGCACACCGCGCACCCCGAGGTGCTGCCGTTCGACGCCGACCTGTACCAGCAGCCGCCCGGCGGCCGGCTGGCGTGGTGCCCGAGCAGCCCGGTGTTCCGCCGGTACGCCCTGCGGCACGTCGAGGCGCTCGCGCAGCGGTACGGCCGGCACCCGGCGGTCCGGCTGTGGCACGTCAGCAACGAGCTCGGCGGCGGCAACGCCCGCTGCTACTGCGACGTGTCCGCGGCGGCGTTCCGGGACTGGCTGCGGGCCCGGTACGGCTCGCTCGACGCGGTGAACGCCGCGTGGGGCACCGCGCAGTGGGGCCACCGGTTCGGGGCGTGGGGGGAGATCCTGCCGCCGCGCGGCAAGCACGGCGCGCCGAACCCGGGCCTGTACCTCGACTACGAGCGGTACTCCTCCGACGCCCTGCTCGCGCACTACCTCGCGGAGAAGGCCGTGATCGAGCGGCACTCGGACGCGCCGGTCACCACCAACATGATGGTCGGGCCGGGCGCGCAGGTCGTGGACTACGCGGCCTGGGCGCCGCACACCGACCTGGTCGCCAACGACCACTACACGCTGGTGGACGACCCGGACCGCGAGCAGGACCTCGCCTTCGCCGGCGACCGGATGCGCGGGATGTCCGCCGCGCGCCGGCCGTGGCTGCTGATGGAGCACTCCACCGGCGCGCCGTCCTGGCAGCAGCGCAACCGCGCCAAGGACCCCGGCGAGATCGCCCGGAACGCGCTCGGCCACGTCGCGCGCGGCTCCGACGGCGCGCTGTTCTTCCAGTGGCGGGCGTCCACCGCGGGCGCCGAGCAGTTCCACTCCGCGATGGTGCCGCACACCGGCACCCGGTCCCGGGTGTGGCGGGAGGTCGTCGAGCTCGGCGGGCACCTGCGCTCGCTGGCCGAGGTGCGCGGCACCGTCGTCGAGCCGGCCCGGGCCGCGATGGTCGTGGACGACGCCGCCGGCTGGGCGCTGCAGCACGGCCTGACCCCGCACCGGGCGCTGCGGTACGGGCGCGAGCTGCGGACCTGGCACCGGGCGCTGTGGGAGCGGCAGGTGCTGTGCGACGTCGTGCCGCCCGGCACCGACCTGGCCGGCTACGACCTCGTGCTGGTGCCCACCCTGCAGGTGGTGGACGACGCCGAGGCCGCGCGGCTGCGGGCCGTCCCCGAGCGCGGCGGCACCCTGCTCGTCACCTACCTGTCCGGGGTCTGCGACTCCACCGGGCAGGTGCGCACCGGGGGCTTCCCCGGGGCGTTCCGCGACGTGCTCGGCGCGTGGACCGACGAGTTCTACCCCCTCCAGGCCGGCGAGCAGGTGCACCTCGACGACGGCAGCACCGTCGAGGACTGGACCGAGCGCGTCGAGCTCGCCGGCGCCGAGGCCGTCGTCCGGTACACCACCTCGTCCCTCGCGGG
>JAPSIJ010000577.1 GCA_031178805.1 Cellulomonas sp.
GCCGTCGAGGCGATGGCCGCCGGCGTGCCCGTGGTCGCGTCGGACAGCGGCGCGCTGCGCGACGTGGTCGGCGGCGCGGGCACCCTCGTGCCCCCCGGCGACCCCGCCGCGCTGGCCCGCGCCCTCGTCGCGGTGGTCGACGACCCGGCGCAGGCGGAGCGGATGCGTGCCGCCGGCCGGGCCCGCGCCGCCGAGTACACCTGGGCCGCGATCGCCGAGCGGTACGAGGCGATGTACCGCGAGGTCGTCCGCTCCCCGCGAGGTCGCCGGTCCCGGGGGACGACCTCGCCCGGGACGGACGACCTCGGCGTGCGCGCGGGCGCCGTGCCCGCGGCCGGCGTGCGCGCGGGCGGGGCCGGGGACCCCGAGGTGGTCGTCGTGGCGTACGGGGCGCCCGGGCTGCTGGCCCAGGCGCTCGCGCCGGTGGCCGGCGAGCTCGCCGTCACCGTGGTGGACAACTCCGGCGACCCGGAGGTGCGCCGGGTGGCGCTGGCCGCCGGCGCCCGGTACCTCGACCCCGGCGCCAACCTCGGCTTCGGCTCCGCCGTGAACGTCGCCCTCCGCGACCGGCAGCGGCCCGGCGCCGACGTGCTGCTGCTCAACCCCGACGCCCGGGTCGACGTGGCGGCCGTGCGCGCCCTGCACGCCCGGCTGCGCGCCGAGCCCGACGTCGCCGCCGTGGGCCCCGCCCAGGTGGACGACGACGGCGCGCCCGCGCGGGTCCGCTGGCCGTTCCCGACGCCCGCGGGCGCCTGGCGGCAGGCCGTCGGCCTCGGCGTCGCCGAGCCCGGCGCCGCGGGGTTCGTGATCGGCTCCGTGCTGCTGCTCCGCGCCGAGGCGCTCGCCGAGGTCGGCGGGTTCGACGAGGCGTACTTCCTGTACTCGGAGGAGACCGACTGGCAGCGGCGCGCGCACGACGCGGGCTGGCGCTCGGTCGTCGCCGAGGACGTGCACGCCGCGCACGTCGGGGGCGGCACCAGCAGCGACCCCGCTCGCCGGGAGACCCACTTCCACGCCTCCCAGGAGCGCTACTTCCGCACCCACCACGGCGCCGCGGGCTGGGCCGTCGCGCGCGCCGCGGTGCTGCTCGGCGGGGTGCCGCGGGCCGCGCTGCCCGGCGAGCGCGGGCGCGGCGCCCGGCGCCGGCTGGCGCTGTACCTGCGCGGGCCGCTGCGCGCCGAGGCGGCCCTGGGCGACCCGCGCGCGCCCCGCCCCGCGACGCCCGGCACGCCGACGCCCGGCACGCCCGCACCCGGCACGGCCCCGTCCGCCACCCCCGCCCAGCAGGAGGCCGTGGCATGACCACCACCACCCCGCGCCCCGCGACGCCCGCCGCGGCGTCCGCCGCCGACCCGGCCGCCGACCTCGCCCCCGGCGTGCAGCCGCACCGCGTGGTCCCGCCGGCCGGCGTCCTCGAGCGCGTCCCCGGCCCGAGCACGGGCCGGCGGGTGCTGCTCGCCGGCGGCCTGGTCGCGCTCGGCGTGGTGCTCGCCCTGCTGACCTCCGTCGAGCCGTGGCTGACCGTCGGCGTCGGCGTCGTCGTGCTGGTGATCGGCCTGACCTTCCGCGAGCCGCTGGCGCTGCCGGTGCTCGGCATGCCGCTGCTGCTCCTGGTGAACCGGGTCGGCGGGGCGCTGTCCGTCTCGGACTTCGTGCTGTTCGTCGGGTTCTGGCCCGCGCTGCTGTTCTGCCGCCGGCCGTTCAGCCGGCCGATGCGCGCGGTGCTGTGGGCCTCGGCGTTCTACCAGGCGACCGTGCTGTTCACGGTGATCGCCAACCCGTACCTCGCGAACGCCGTGGAGTGGCTGCACTCCTGGCTGCTGGTCGGCGGCGCGCTGCTGGTGGGCTGGGCGATCGGCGCGGCGGGGCACGGCCGGC
>JAPSIJ010000578.1 GCA_031178805.1 Cellulomonas sp.
CGGGTGACCGTCGAGGTCGTCGACGGCGAGCGGGCCGTCGTGCTGGTCGGGCGGAGCACCCACCGGTGGCAGCCGGTGTTCGCCGCCGCGGTGGTCGCCGGGCTCGCCGTGCTGCTCGCCTGGGTGCTCGGCGCGGCGGGCACCCCGGGGTGGTGGATCGCGCTGGTCGTGGTGTCGCCGGTGCTGCTCGGGCTGCCGTCCCGGGTCGCCGCCCTGCGCCACCCGCTGCGGCTCGTGCTCTCGCCCCGCGGCATCGGCGTCACCGGCCCGGACGGGGACGGCTGGCTCGACTGGGGCGACGTCCGGGACGTCCAGCTGCTGCACGACAGCCAGTGGGCCGTGGTCCGGGTCGTCGGCGCCGAGCGCGCCGCGTCGTGGCGGCACCGCGCGCGCCGCCGGGTCCTGGTCGTCGGCCGCCGGGCACCGGGCCCGGCGCGGCTGGACGTCCCCACGCCGGCGTTCCCCGTCGAGGTGGGCCCGGTGCTGGCGGCGGTCGAGCACTACCGTCGCGAGCCGGGGGCCCGGGCGGAGCTCGGCGGCGCCGCCGGGCGGGCGCGGGTGCTGGGCACCGAGGGCTGACGGCGCGTTCGCCCGTACGGGTGGTTCCGTCCGGTATGTCGGAATCGGAGCGATGGCTCCGGTAGGCATGGCGGACCAGCCCGTGCGGGAGGGTCGTCCCGGGCCGCCGGGGCGGCGCGCAGGGCAGTGGCGGACGACCACGAGGGAGGCGCCGTGCGGATCGTCTCGGGCCTGCTGATGCTGAGCGCCTTCGTGGTGCTCTTCACGGTGCTGCTCCGGTGGCACCTGCCCCGTGGGGGCCGGGGCGGTGGCTCGTGCTGACGGTGTCCGGGCTCGCGCTGGTGCTGGTGGCCCGCCGGCGCCGTGCGGCGCGGGACGGCGGTGCCGGATGACGACGAGGCAGTGCCGGGAGAGGGAGGGACGATGACGGGACGAGAGCCGCAGCCGCCGCGAAGCCGGGGCGTGCTGGTCGCGCTGGTGTGCGCCGCGGTGGGCTTCGGGGGCCTGGGCGCGACCGCGGCGGCGGCCGGCCTGTCGCAGCCGGTGATGCTCCTGGTGCTGACGTGCGGGATGGTGGCGGCGCTGCCGGCGCTGCTGCTCCTGGTGCGGACGGAGCGGCCGCCCCGCACGAAGCGGCGACGGTGACGCCGCCCGGACGGCTCGTGCTCACGCGGGGTGACGACACCGCGGGCCTGCTGCGGCACATCCGGGTGCGCGTGGACGGCGACCTGGTGGCGCTGCTGCGGCCGATGACCGCGGTGGAGATCGCCGTCGCCCCCGGCCGGCACCGGGTCCGGGCGTCGATGGACTGGACCACCTCACCGGAGCTGGAGGTCGACGTCCGCCCCGGGGAGCGGGTGGAGGTCCGCTCGGGCCTGCCGTGGTCGATGCTCTGGCGGATGGTCGTGACGCCGCGCTCCACGCTCACAATCGCGCGGGTCGACCCACCCGGCGCGGCGGGCACGTCGGGGACCCCGCGGTGACCGGGACGGGCGGCGGCAGCATCTCCGGCGTCGAGGCGCTGACCGCGGCCGGTTCCTCCTGATCGTGGCTGCGCTGCTGTTCCGGGCCCGGGAGGACTCTCGTCGCAGCCGCCGGATCCGGGTGGTGGCGTTCGCCGTCCTCGGCGTCGCGTTAGCGCTCGCGGTGGTCCGCACCGTCACCGGCTGACGCCCCGCCCCGCCGGTGGCCCGGGCGGGGCGGCCGGGTGAGGATGGCCCACATGACCGAAACCGTCGCCGTGACCGGCGCGCTGGGCAAGGTGGGCCGCGCGGTGGTGCAGGACCTGGTCGCGCACGGGTACACCGTGCACGCGACCGACGTGCAGGGCCCGTTCGGGGAGCGGGCCGGACTGGGCG
>JAPSIJ010000579.1 GCA_031178805.1 Cellulomonas sp.
CGGCGCGACGGCGACGATGCCGCCCGCGACCCCGGACTTCGCGGGCAGCCCGATCTCGAACAGCCACTCCCCCGACCGCTCGTACATCCCGGTCGCCGCCAGCACGGCCAGCGTGTCCCGGCACACCTGCGCCGACACGACGCGCTCGCCGGTCAGCGGGTTCACGCCGCCGTCCGCGAGCGTCGCGCCCATCACCGCCAGGTCCCGCGCGGTCACCAGCAGCGCGCACTGCCGGGTGTAGACGTCCACCACCTGCAGCGGGTCCCGCTCGATCCGGCCGTAGCTCTCCAGCAGCCGGGCGATCGCCTTGTTCCGCTGGTTCGTCGCGACCTCGGAGGCGTACACCACCTCGTCGACCGCGAGCGCCCGGCCCGCGAACCGGCCCAGGCCCGCCGCCAGGTGCGCCCACTGCTCCGCCGGCGTCGCGCCCGGCAGCAGCGCGGTCGTCGCGAGCGCCCCGGCGTTGACCATGGGGTTCATCGGGTGGCCCTCGTTCAGCTCGACCGCGATCACCGAGTTGAACGGCAGCCCGGTGTTGTTCACCCCGACGCGGTCGAGCACCACCTCGTGCCCGTACGCCTCGCACACCAGCGCGTACACGAACGCCTTGGAGATCGACTGGATCGTGAACGCTTCGTCCGCGTCCCCGGCCACGTGCACCTCGCCGCCGGTCTCCGCGACCGCGACGCCGAACAGGGCCGGGTCGGCGGTGGCGAGCTCCGGGATGTAGTCGGCGACCGTGCCGTCCGCGTCGTCGCGGTACCGGGCGTGCGCCTCCTGCACGAGCTGCTCGACCCGGTCCCAGCCCGGCAGCGAGCCCGTCGAGACCGCCTGCTCCACGCCGCTGACCTCGGTCTGCATCCTGTGCCCCCGCCGCTGGACGACCTGCGGCGATGGTGTCACGCGGGTGCGCGGGCGTACAGGGGGGTCGCCGGGGGCGGGCCGCCGAGGTCGTCAGATCTCGGCGAGGTCGTCACCTGTACGGGACGACCTCGACGGGAGATGACGACCTCAGCGCGACGCCGGTGCCGGTGCGTGCGTCACCGGCCCGGTACCGCGGAGGCCCCGGCAGACGCGTGGTCCAGCGACATCCCGAGCCACAGCCCGCCGAGCAGGACGACCACGACGAGGAGCGCCCAGCCGGCACTCGCCAGGTGCCGCCGGGGCGTCGGCTCCCGCTGGGCCAGCGCAGCAGCACGCCCGAACGGCACGGTCAGCGCCCAGGCGAGCAGCAGGCCCGCACCGGCCACCACGCCCGGCGTCTCACCGCCGGCGGCGGCGGCGACGCCGAGGACAGCCAGCGGCGAGGCGACCCCGGGCCAGAACCACCGGCTCGCGAGCAGGGACCTCACCGGGATCGTCCGCCACCGGCGGGGTCCGCCCGCCCCGCCCTCGACGAGCGCTCGGCGCAGACCACCATCGCCGAGCGGGTCAGGGCGCCGGCGGGGCCGACGGCACCTGTGCCGGCCACGGGCCCACGTACTTGCCCGGCACCGCGATCGCCGCGGGGTCGTCGGCGAGTCCCTGCTGCACGAGCCGGACGACCCGCCCGGCCAGGTCGTCGAGAGTGTCGCCCCACTCGGTGGGCGCCGGCGTGCTCCCGGTCGGGTCGAGCTCCTCGAGCACCAGCACGGGGACGGGCGAGCCCTCGACCCTGACTTCGATCAGCGCACGCCACAGCGTGCCCGGACGGACGACGACCTCGCCGTCGCCCGGCTGGGCGGAGAACTCCGCGATGCTGCGACCCGTCCGGTTCAGCAGGACGAGCAGGCGCGCCGCGGTGAAGTTCTCGGACGCCACCCGGGCGCTGCGCGACGACGACAGCACGCCCGCGACCACGCCGAGCTGAGGGGGGTCGGTGGCGTCCGCCG
>JAPSIJ010000081.1 GCA_031178805.1 Cellulomonas sp.
GGCATCACGCCGAGCACCGGCCTGCTCGCGGCCCTGGTCGCCGAGCGCGACGACCGCGCCGCCGACGGCGCCGTCCCGCCGCGGATCCACGTGCTCGTCCGCCCCCGCCCCGGGTCGTTCGTCTACGACGCCGACGAGGTCGAGGTGCAGGTTCGTGACGTCCGGGCGGCCGTGCTGGCCGGCGTCGACGGCGTCGTGGTCGGCCCGCTCACCGCGGACGACCGGGTGGACGTCCCGGCGCTGGACGCCCTGGTCGCCGCCGCGGACGGGCGGGAGGTGACCTTCCACCGGGCGGTCGACGCGGTCGACGACCCGTTCGCCGTGCTGGACGCGCTGGCCGCCGCGGGCGCCACCCGGGTGCTCAGCTCCGGGGGCGCGGCGCGCAGCATCGACGGCGTCCGGCGGCTCGCGGCGATGGTGGAGCACACGGCGGGCGCCGTGCAGGTGATGGCCGGCGGCGGCGTGCGCCCGGTCGACATCGGCGCCCTCGTCGCCGCCGGTGTGGACGCGGTGCACCTGTCCGCCAGCCGCGCGGTCGCCGGCGACGGCGGGCCCGGCGGCGGCGGCGCGAGCGGCCACACGGTCACCGACCCGGAGGTCGTCGCCGCGGCCGTCACCGCGCTCGCGCGCGCCTGACCGCAGGGCCTGACGGCCCGACGACCTCACGGCCCGGCGACCCGCAGGTGGCGGGCGACCCGGCGCCCGAACCGCGGGCAGCCGGCCTTCTGCAGGCAGCCGACGAGGTCGAGGTCGCCGGCGCGACGCGCGTGGTACTCGGCCTGCCGTCCGACCACCCGCCGGACGACGTCGGGGACCGCGTCGTCCACCGCCAGGAAGAACGCGTCGGGGTGCGCCACGTCGTACGGCGGCGCCGACGCGCCCGGAGGCGGGACGAGCCCGCGGTCCGCGGTCAGCACCACGTCGACGCCGCCGGCCACGGCCGCGGCGTGCACGTGCTGGTCGTCCGGGTCCCCGTCGAACGAGCCGTCCACGGCGTACTCCTCGATCCGGCCACCTTCCAGCGCGCGGACGATGCGGTCGCGGACGCCGGTGATCGTCCGGCCGTCCCAGGTCGGGTGCTGCCGCCGGAGGCGGTACACGACCTCGGCCATGATGTCCTCGGTCCAGCACACCTTGTAGGGGCCGCCCTCGAGCTCGATGAGCACGAGCCAGTCGCGCAGCGTCCGCGAGAACAGGACGTTGGCGTCGACGAGCACCCGGGTCGGCATCCGGGCACGCTAGCGACCGGTCAGGCGCGGTCCTCCCACTCACGGAGCTCGTCGAACGCCCGGCGCTGCCGCAGCAGCCGCGCGTCCCGGTACGCCAGCACGTCGGCCGAGCGGAGGCGCGTGTGCGTGCCCACGCGGTGCGCGGGCAGGTCCCCCGCGGTGACCAGCTTCATCAGCGTGGGCCGGGAGACGCCGAGCAGCTCCGCGGCGGCGGTGGTGGTGAGCTCGTCCGGCAGGCCGCCCACGGTGAGGGCGTCCCCCCGCGCCACGGAGTCGACGATCGCCGTGAGGACGGCCGACAGCTCCGCGGGCACCGTCCGCAGGTCGTCGGCGTCGCGCACCGCCCACGGGTCCTCGGTGCCGAGCCGGCTCAGCAGCTGGCGCGCCTGCCGCTGCTCCACGGCGCTCGTGACGATCTTCCGTGCCGCAGCGGCGGTCGTGGCGGGCACCGGGCACCTCCAGGTCGTGGTCGAGTCCTTCCAGTGTGCCGCGGTTGCAGTTATATCTGCAACCACCTACTCACCGGAACCGGCGCCCCTCGTCCCGCCGGTAGGCCAGCACCGCCAGAGCGGCGAACACCGCCGTCCAGCCCAGCAGCACCGGCAGCGCCGCGGCCGAGCCCGGCGCGCCGGTCGTGACCTGCACGGCCAGGTCCCGCGCCGCACGGGACGGCAGCGCGTGCGACACGGCGTCCAGCCAGCCGGGGAACAGCTCGGGCGGCAGGAACAGCCCGCCCGCGAACGCCAGCGGGAACAGCACCGCCTGCACCACGGCCAGCGCCGCCTTGGCGGACATCGCGTACCCGATCGCCAGGCCGAGGAGCAGGAACGGCACCGCGATCACCGGCACGAGCGCGAGCCCGCCGAGCACCCGCCACGGCGAGGTCGACGCCTCGGTGAGCAGCAGGGCGATCGCCAGCACGGGCACCTGCGCCGACAGGCAGAACACGATGCCGGTGACGACCCGCCCGGCCAGCCGCGGCCCGGCACCGGCCGGCAGCGTGCGGACGTAGGGGTCGAACGCGAGCTGGCGGTCCTCCGCGACGCCGGCGCCGAGGGTGAACAGGCACGCGGACATCACGGCGAAGGTGCCGAGCTGGGCCACCGCGCCCACGGCGACCAGCGGCTGGCTGGCGACCGCCTGCTGCGGGACGACGAAGAACAGCAGCGCGACGCCGGGGAACAGCAGGTTGCCGATCACGGCGATCGGCACGCGGATCGTCTCGAGCAGCTGGAACCGGGTGTGCAGCCAGGCGAGGGACAGCCACGAGCGGCGCGCGGCGGGAGCGGCGGTGGACGTGGTCATCGGGGCTCCCCCGGGGTCGTGGCGGTCAGGGCGAGGAACGCCTCCTCGAGGGAGGCGCCGCGGACCTCGAGGTCGCGGAACGGCAGGTCGGAGCGGACCAGCGACCGCACGACGGCGTCGGCGTCGGCGGCGAGGAGCACCGACCGGCGACCGTCCGCGCGGACGTCGAGCACCCCGGGCAGGGCCGCGAGCGCGGGCCGGTCCGCCTCGGCCACCTCGACGAGCACGCGGCGGGCGGCGGCCATGGCGAGCACGGCGTCGAGGTCGTCGTCGGCCAGCACCCGGCCGGACCCGATCACCACGACGCGGCGCGCCAGCGCCTCGATCTCCTCCAGGTAGTGGCTCGTGACCAGCACCGTCGCGCCGTCGGCCTGGTAGTCGCGCAGGGCCTGCCAGAGGACGTGCCGGGCCTCGACGTCGAGGCCGGTCGTCGGCTCGTCGAGCAGCACGACCTGCGGCCGCCCGACCAGGGACAGCGCCACCGCGAGGCGACGCCGCTGGCCGCCGGACAGGCCGCCGGTCTGCCGCCGGGCGAGGTCGGTGAGGCCGAACCGCTCCAGCACCTCGCCGCGGGACATGGGGTCCGGGTAGTGGCCGGCGACCAGGTCGACCACCTCGCCGACGCGGAGCGTCCCGGGCAGCCCGGTCTCCTGCGGGGTGGTGCCGAGCCGCACGCGGGCGGCCGGGTCCCGCGGGTCCCGGCCCGCCAGGCGCACGGTCCCCGCGTCCGGCCGGCGCAGCCCGCTCACCAGGGACAGCAGCGTGGACTTCCCGGCACCGTTCGGGCCGAGCAGCCCGACGAGCTCGCCCGGGCCGACCGTCAGCGACACGTCGTCGAGCGCGACGACGTCGCCGTACCGGCGGGTGACGTGGTCCACCGCCACCAGCGCGGTCACCGCGCACCGCCGAGCAGGTCGGTGAGGGCGCGGGTGTACCGGGCGAACGCGGCGCGCCCCTCGGGCGACAGCCCGACGTAGGTCGCGGGCGTGCGGCCCTCGAAGGTCTTCTCGACGGTCACGTACTCCGCCTCCTCCAGCTTGCGCAGGTGCGTGGACAGGTTCCCGGCGGTCATGTCGAGCAGCTGCTGCAGCCGGGGGAAGGTGAGCCGGTCGCCGGGGGCGAGCGCGGCCAGGGTGGCGACGACGCGCAGCCGGGACTGCGCGTGGATCACCGGGTCCAGGTCGGCGTCCGTCACGCGACCGCTCCCCGCCGCGCGGCCCGGCCCCGGGACTGCGCCACGTGCGCGAGCACGGCGCCGAGCGCCATCCCGCCGCCGCCGGCGACGCACATCACGGCGAACGTCGCGGGCAGGCCGACCACCGTGGCCACCGCGGCGATCAGCGCCATCCACACGCCGAGGGCGAACTGCGCCCGGTCCTGCCAGAGCGCGCCGCCGGCCATGTAGAGGATGCCGACGATCAGCGCGGAGATGCCGTTGGTTGCGAGCGTGATCGCGTTGCCCGTCAGCCCCGCGTCGGCGAGCCCGGCGACCACCGCCTGCCCGGCCACGAACGCCACGAACCAGGACCAGCCGTACAGCTGCCCGGTGCGCCGGCTGACCCCCGTCATCCCCGACATCCGGCGCACGGAGTGCACCACCGTCGTCACGACCCCGGTGAGGATCAGCGCGCCGAACACGGCCCACGCCCACCAGGGCATCCGCTCGGTGCCGTCGCCGGACGTGGCCCACAGCAGCCCGTACCCCGCCGTCCACGCGACCGCCCAGATGCCGAAGATCACGCGGTCGTCGGTGTAGGCGGTGGTGCGGACCCGGGTGCGCTGCGCGTCGATGATCGCCCGCGCGGCGGCGGCGTCGAGCGGGGCGTCGGGCAGGTCGGCGGGCTGGCTCATCGGAGTCCTCAGGATCGGCGAACAACTTTGCGTTGCAAACTACTCGCCGACAGGACGGCCTCGCAAGAGGCCGATCCGGGCGGCGTCCAGGGATCCGCCCTACGCTGCCGCCCGTGACGACCCCGCAGCCCCCCGCCGCCCTGCCCGCGGGCACCCCGCCGGTCTCGGAGCGGGCGTGGCGGCGCCGGATCACCGCCGAGGTGTGGATCGTCCTCGGGCTGTCGCTGGGCAAGTCGGGCGTCTACGCGCTGGTCAACATCGTCGCCCGGCTCACCGACGACACCCCGCTCGCCCAGCAGTCCGCGACCCTGAACGCCAGCCGGTCGGCCCGGCCCTACCTGGACCTCACCTACCAGCTGCTGTCGATCGGCTTCGCGCTCGTCCCCGTCGCCCTCGCCCTCTACCTGCTGTCGGCAGGCGGGCGCAGCGCGGTGCGGCGGATCGGGCTCGACCGCGCGCGGCCCGGCCGCGACCTCGCCGTGGGCGTCGGGCTGGCCGCGCTGATCGGGCTGCCGGGCCTCGTCCTCTACGCGGTCGGCCGCGCCGTCGGCATCACCGTCGAGGTGCAGGCCGCCGCCCTGGCCGCCGCCTGGTGGACCGTGCCGGTGCTCGTGCTCTCCGCCCTGCAGAACGCGCTGCTGGAGGAGGTGATCGTCGTCGGCTACCTGATGGAGCGGCTGCGCGAGCTGCGCTGGCGGGCCCCGGCGATCCTGGTCACCAGCGCGCTGCTGCGCGGCTCGTACCACCTGTACCAGGGCATCGGCCCGTTCCTCGGGAACGTCGTGATGGGCCTGGTGTTCGCGGAGTACTACCGGCGGCGCCGGCGCACGATGCCGCTGGTGGTGGCGCACACGGTGCTCGACGTGGTGGCGTTCGTCGGCTACGCGCTCGTCCCCGCCGCCTGGCGCGAGGCCCTCGGCCTGACCTGACGCCTCAGCGGGTCGGCGCGGGGCCCGACGGGCCGGCCGGGCCGCCCGCCGCGGGCTTCCCGGACGCGCCGGGGCCGGTGGTCGGGCCGGTGGCCGAGCCGGAGGTCGGGCCGGAGGTCGGGCCCGTCCCCGGCCGGGAGCCCGTGCCCGCGCCGGAGGACGTCCCCGCCCGCTCGGCCGGCCGGGCCGCCGCGGCCAGCTGCCGCGCGAGCGTCCGGGTCGCGAACCCGGACACCAGCATCACGACGCCCGCGACGAACGCGAACAGCCCGTAGACGGTGAGGATCACGTCGACCGTGCCCTGCGGCTTGATCGCCAGCAGCAGGCCGAACAGGAACCCGACCAGGCCGAACACCAGCGTGCCGGACCAGGCGAGGTCACGGGCCCGGTACTGCGTGACCGCGACGATGACGGCGACGACGCCGAGCACCAGCACCCAGAGCGCCAGCAGGTAGAACAGCACCAGGGCCGTGACCCCGGGCCACAGCATGATGAGCGCGCCGAACGCGATGCTGACCAGGCCCTCGGTCACCAGCCAGCCGAAGCCGGGCCGCTTGCGCGCCAGCAGCGCCTGGAGCAGCACGACCGCGCCGTCCACGACGGCGAAGATGCCGAACACCCACACCAGCGCGACGAGCGTGCCGAGCGGCTCGACCAGCAGGAGCAGGCCGAGCACAATCATCAGCAGGCCGCGCAGCACCGGCAGCCACCACACCGACCGGAGCAGGGTCGCGAGCCGGTCGTCCAGGTCCTGAGCCACGTGCGCCTCCTCGGCTGCCGCCGCCCGGTGCGGCGTCCGTGCCGGTCACGCTAGCCCCGGGACGTCATCCTCGCGACGGAGGGCGGACGCGCACGGCGTCATCCTCGGGGACGGAATCGGGGCCGCACCGGCCCGGGGACCCCCTCGGCGGGGTCCGCGCTGCCTAGACTCCAGGTCATGCCCGACGCCTCGACCGACGCGCCGGCGGCGCCTGGTCGACCCGGGGGGCCCGCCGCGGGCGACCGCAGCACCGTGCCGCCGGACGGGCTCGGCCGGCCGCAGGTCGTCGACTCCCCCGAGGTCCGGGTGCACCACCCGAGCGACCTGCTCGGCGTCGTGCTCACCCTGCTGGGCGCGGTGGCGGTCATGGTGCTGGCGACCTACGCGCACAACACCACGACCGGCGTCGCCGAGGACGTCCGGGGGTTCGCCAGCCTGCTGCGCCAGCTGCTGATCGTCCCGGTCGCGCTGCTGGAGAGCGTCGTCACGTTCATCGTGCCGATCGCGGTGCTCGCGGAGCTGGCGCTGCGGCGCCTCGGCCGCCAGATGATCGAGGCGTCGGTCGCCGCCATCGCGGCGGTGCTCATCACGTCGAGCGCGTCCTGGCTGATCGAGACGCTCGGCTCGGAGCAGCTGGTCGCGGGCCTGTCCGTGCGGCTCGCCGGCACGCTGACGCTGACCATCCCGGGCTACATCGCCCTGATCGCCGGCCTGCTGACCGCCACCGGTCCCCGCACCCGCCGCCGCACGGTCGCCTGGTCCTGGAACCTGGTGTGGGTCGCTGTCGGGGTCATGGTGATCACCGCGGGCGTCTCGCTGCCGGGGGTGGCCGTCGCGCTGCTCATCGGCCGCGCCACGGGCCTCGCCGTCCGGTACCTCTCCGGCGTGCGCTCGGAGCGCGCGTACGGCGCCAGCCTGGTCGCGGGCGTGCGGCGCGCGGGCTGGCAGCCGCGGCTGCTGGTGCGCGTGCCGGACGAGGCCGAGCACACGGGCGCCCCCGGGCACGACGCCGTGGGCACCCCCGGCGCGCGGTCGATCGCCCGGACCACGGACCACCGGGTCTACGAGATGACCACCGAGGACGGCCGGCTGCTCGACGTGCTGGTGCTCGACGGCGACCGCCAGGTGATCGGCTTCCTCAGCCGGCTGTGGCGCTCCCTGCGGCTGCGGGGGCTGGACGGCCGGTCGGTCGTCTCCCTGCGGCAGGCCGCCGAGCGCGTGGCGCTGCTGTCCTACACCGCGACCGCCGCCGGCGTCCGCACGCCGCGGCTGCGCGGCATCGCCGAGGCCGACTCCTCGATGATCCTCGTGCAGGACCGGCTGCCCGACGCGGTGCCGCTGGTGGACCTCGAGGCGGACCAGATCTCCGACGCGGTGCTGCAGGAGATCTGGGCGCAGCTCGGCGCCGCGCACGGGGCCGGGCTGGCGCACCGCGCGCTGACCAGCGACGTCATCCTCGTCGGCGGCCCGCCGGACCGGCCGGTCGTGTGGCTGCTCGGCTGGGAGCAGGGCGACGTCGCGTCGTCCGACCTCGCGCAGCGGATGGACCGGACGCAGATGGTCGCGCTGCTGGCGCTGCGGGTGGGCCCGGCGCGGGCGCTGGAGTCCGCGGTCGCGGTGCTGCCGGAGGCGGACATCGCCGCGATCGGCCCGCTGCTGCAGACGATCACCCTGCCCCGCCGCACCCGCGAGGAGCTGCGCGCCCACAAGGAGGTGCTGGCCGAGCTCCGGTCGGCGCTCGTGGCGCGGCTGCCCGAGGCGGACGTGCAGCCGGTGCAGCTGATCCGGTTCGGCGCGCGGACGGTGCTCACCATCCTGCTGACGACGGTCGCGGTCATCATCCTGCTGACGTCGATCAACCTGCAGACGATCCTCGACGCGCTGCGGACCACCGACTGGCGGCTCAGCGTGCTCGCCTTCGTGCTGGGCATGGCGACGCTCTTCGGGGCGGCGCTGTCCCTGGTGGCGTTCTCGCCCGTGAAGCTGTCGCTGTGGCGGGCGTCGGTGGCGCAGTCGGCCGCCACGTTCGTCGCCCTGGCCGCGCCCGCGGGCATCGGGCCCGCCGCCCTGAACCTGCGGCTGCTCACCCGCCGGGGCACGTCGACGTCGCTGGCGACGGCGACCGTCGCGCTGGTGCAGGTGGCGCAGTTCGTCGTGACGATGCTGCTGCTGCTCGTGCTGTCGGTCGCGTCCGGGACCAACCAGCTGGAGCGGTTCACCGTCTCGCCCGTGGTGGTCGTCGTGGTGGGCGTGCTCGCCGCGCTGGCCGCCGCGGCGATGCTCGTCCCCAAGGTGCGGCAGTGGGTCGCCGCGAAGACGCTGCCCACGCTGCGGCAGACCTGGCCCCGGCTGATCGAGGTCGTCGGGCAGCCGTCGCGCCTGGCGATCGGCATCGCGGGCAACGTGCTGACCACGTTCGGCTACGT
>JAPSIJ010000580.1 GCA_031178805.1 Cellulomonas sp.
TGGTCCGGCACCGCGTCCGCGAGGGCGCGCACCCGCGTCCGGAGCTCGTCGGCGTCGGCGCCACGGTCCTTGACGCCGCCCACGCCGGGGACCCGCGCCGCGCGCGCCAGGGTGTCCAGGTCGTAGCGGAAGCTCGTGCTGACCGGGTTGTGGTACAGCCAGACCGGCACGTTCGCCGCGTCCGCGACGTCCTCGACCAGGCCCACGACCTCGTCCGCGGTGAGCGGCAGGTACGCGAGCGTCGGCAGCAGCACGGCCGAGACCCCGGCGCGCTCGGCGACGATCGTGTGCACGACCACCTCGTCGGTGGTGAACGCCCCGACGCCCGCGACGACCGGCACCCGCCCGTCGGCCGCGTCGACCGCCGCCTCCACGACGGCGCGGCGCTCCCCCGCGGTCAGGTACGGGTAGCCGCCGGTGCTGCCGAGCACCGCGACCCCGGGCACCCCGGCGTCGACCGCCCGGTCCACCAGGTCCGCCAGGGGATCCGTCCGCACCTCCCCCTCGGTGCCGCGCGGGGTGGGCAGGTAGGCCACGAGCGGGCCGAGCAGAGGCATCTGCGCAGTCTAGGCGCGCGGGCGGTGGGCGGAAGAGGCCTCGCGCTGCCCGTGCCGTCCTCGCTAGGGTCGGACGGGCAACCGGTTTCCCAGCGACGAAGGAGTCGACATGCGGGTGCGCACACCGATCGGCACGGTCCTGGCGGCGGGTCTCCTCCTCGGCCCCGGCACGGCCTCCGCCGCCCCACCACCGGCGGACGCGCGCGCCGACGTGGGCGCGGCCGAGCGCGCCGCCCTCGACGGCGTGGACCCCGGTTGGCTCACCCTGGCCCGCGAGGTGCTGCCCGACGGCGACGGCTGGGCGTCCGTCGGCCCGGGTACGAGCGGTGGGTCCGCCGCGACGGCGGAGCAGGTGCACGTCGTCCGCACCTGGGACGAGCTGCGCGCAGCGCTGGGCGGTGCGACGGCGCACCAGCAGACCGAGCCGCGGATCGTGCTCGTCGAGGGCACCATCCGGGCGTTCGGGCTCGACGACCCGGCGAGCCCGCTGCCGACGTGCGACGACCTCGCCGCCGCCGTGACCGTCGAGGACGAGGACGGCGCCCGGCCGTTCAGCATGGCGGAGTACGTCGCCGCCTACGACCCCGAGGTGTGGGGCTGGACGGAACCGACCGGCCCGCTGGAGGAGGCACGCGCCCGGGCCGCCGCGGGCCAGCGGCAGCTCGTGCAGCAGCGGATCGGCTCGAACGTGACGGTGCTCGGCGTCGGCGACGACGCCCGGGTGGTCGGCGCGCACCTGCAGGTCCAGGGCGTCAGCAACGTGATCCTGCGCAACCTGCACGTGTCCGACGCCTACGACTGCTTCCCCGAGTGGGACCCGCTGGACGGCTCGCGGGGCAACTGGAACTCGCTCTACGACAACGTCAGCGTGCACAGCAGCACCCACGTGTGGGTCGACCGCCTGACGCTCGACGACGGCGACCACCCGCCGCACACCCTGCCGACGGTGTTCGGCCGGCCGTTCGAGGTGCACGACGGCCTGCTCGACGTGACCCACGAGGCCGACCTGGTCACCGTGTCCCGCACCGTGTTCCGCGACCACGACAAGACGAACCTCGTCGGGTCCGGCGACGGCCGCGGCGAGCTCGACGGCGGGAAGCTGCGGTCCACCTGGCACCACAACCTGTGGGACGACGCCGGGCAGCGGGCGCCGCGGGTCCGGTTCGGCGACGTGGACCTCTACAACAACTACCACCGGGTGAGCGCCGAGCGCGCCGGGCTGTTCGACTACGTGTGGGGCGTCGGCGTGGAGTCGAGCATCTACGCCGAGAAGAACGCGATCGACCTGCCGGACGGCGTC
>JAPSIJ010000581.1 GCA_031178805.1 Cellulomonas sp.
CGAGCAGCACCTCGCGCTCGCGCTGGGTGAGGTCGCCGATCCGGGGGTCCTCGCGCGCGGCCGCGGGGGCGTCCGCGCCGCCGGGCAGCTCCTCGGCGAACAGCTCGAGCATCCGGCGGGTGACGCGGGGGGAGACCACCGCGTCACCCGTGGCGACCGCGCGGATCGCCCCGGTGAGCTCGGCGGGGCGGGCGTCCTTGAGCAGGAAGCCGCTGGCGCCGGCGCGCAGGGCGGCGAAGGCGTACTCGTCCAGGTCGAACGTGGTGAGGATCAGCACCCGGGACGCGGACCCGGACGCCACGATCCGCTCGGTGGCCTCGATGCCGTTCATCCCCGGCATCCGCACGTCCATCAGGACGACGTCGGGCTGCAGCGCGGCCACCTGGCGCAGCGCCTCGGTGCCGTCGCCGGCCTCGCCGACCACCGTCAGGTCGGCCTCGTCGTCCAGCACCAGCCGGAAGCCCATCCGCAGCAGCGGCTGGTCGTCCACCAGCAGCAGCCGCACGGGCGCGGTCGTCGGGGCGGCGCCGGTCTCGGTCACGCGTGCTCCTCGCGGTCGGTGGGGGCGGCGTCGCCGGTGCGCAGCTCGACGTGCACGCGCCACCCGGAGCCGGAGGGGCCGGCCGCCACGGTGCCACGGTAGACCGCGGCGCGCTCCCGCATGCCGACCAGGCCGCGCCCGGTGCGCGCGGGCAGCGGCAGGGGCGTCGTCGCAGGCGCGACGGGCACGCCGTCGGCGTCGGTGCGCACGGCGAGCGGGTCCACGCGCCGCTCGGCCAGGCGCTCGCCGAGCCGGCCCAGCCGGCCGGGCTCGGACCCCGCCTCGGCGACGGGCCGGGCCACGCCGCCGTCGTCGACCACCTCGATGCCCACGCGCCCCGCGCCGTGCCGGACCAGCACGTCCACCCGGGCGCCGCTGCCCGCGTGCCGCAGGGCGTTGGTCAGCGACTCCTGCACCACGCGGTACACCGTCAGCGCCAGCGTGGGGTCGTCCGGCAGCGGGGGACCGGCCGTGGTCAGGTGCACCGTGAGGCCCGCGGCGCGGAACTGCTGCACCAGCGGCTCGAGCTCCTGCGTGCCGGGCTGCGGCTCGAGCGGCACGTCCGCGCCGCGGAGCACGCCGAGCATGCGGCGCATGTCGCCGAGCGCGGTCCGGCCGGTCTCGGACAGCAGGTCCAGCGCCTTCTCGGCGTCGTCGGGGGACCGGCGCACCGCCACCCGCGCGCCGTCGGACAGCGCGATCATCACGGTGAGGCCGTGCGCGACGACGTCGTGCATCTCCCGGGCGATCCGGGCCTGCTCGGCCGCGGAGGCCAGCTTGGCGTGCTGCTCGCCCGCGTCGACCAGCTGCTGGTGCCGCTCGACCAGGGCCCGGGTGTGCAGCCGGCGGCCGCGGACGTTCGCGCCGACGGCCATCGCGACCAGCCCGCCGAGCACCAGCGAGGGCGTGTCCGTGGCGGCGGCCGACTCGGGCTGCGGCTGCACGACCTGGCCGTCCGGTCCGGTCACCGTGACGCCCTCGCCCTGGGCGGCCGGCTGGGTGGTGCCGCCCCAGAGCAGCAGCGCGCTGAGCACGAGCGCCGTGGACCCGAGCAGGACCGACCACCCGACCCGCTGCGGCAGCGTCGCGGCCACCACGTACAGGGCGAGGGCGTACGCCACGTCCAGCGCGCCGACGTGCCCGGCGACCGCGACGTGCGCGACCGCGAGCCCGCACGTGGTGACCGCGACCGAGACCGGCCACCGGCGGCGGAACCACAGCACGCCGAGGGCGAGCACCGTCAGGACGACCGACAGCGCACCGCCCGGCGCGCCGGGGACGAGGGCCTGGCCGTCGTCCACCCCGACGTTCGGC
>JAPSIJ010000582.1 GCA_031178805.1 Cellulomonas sp.
CCATCGAGCAGGTCGGGCACAGGGTGATGACCTCTTCGCGCTGCACGGCGCGCGGCTTGGCCGGCGCGGCGGACCGCGGCCGGGCGGGCGACGCCGTGCGGGTGCGCGGCGCGGCCGTGGCGCGGGTGCTCACCGGCTCCGGCAGGTCGAACCCGCGCCGGCGCAGCAGCGCCTCCACCGCGGCGTCGCCGCCGTGGAACTCGTCGACCGAGGGCAGCCGGCCGGTGGCGTAGCGGTGGGCGACGCCGACGACGGCGAGGCTCGGGTACCGGTGGCCCTCGTGCTCGAAGGTGCTGCCGGAGGCCTGCGCGTACCCGTAGACGCCGAGGAAGTCGTCGGTGCCGCGGGCGTCGTGCTCGGCGATCGCCTGGAGGAGGTGCTGCCGGGTCACCGCGGAGAAGGTCGCCACGGGAGGGAACTGTACGCGCCCGCCGGGCCTGGTCCTCCTCGCCGTGGCAGCGCTGGGCCGAACGTCACATCCGCCCGGCAAGCGCATTCCCTGGCGTTGGGCCGTCGACGAGGGAGGACGCATGGAGTGGGGATCGCTCGCGGACTGGACCGCGGTCGGTGCGGCGGCGCTGGCCGTCGTCTACGCGGCCGGCGCGGCACGTGACAGCCGGGCGCTCGCGCGGCGGGAGGCGGACCGCGACGAGCAGCGGGCGGCGGACGCCGAGCGGGAGCAGGCGGAGCTCGTCACGAGCTGGGTCAGCGTCGTGGTCGAGGCGGGCACCGGCGCCGTGACCTCCGCCGGCGTGGTGATCCAGAACGCGTCGACGACCCCGGTGTTCGACGTGTGCGTCCGGGCGAACGACAGCAAGGGCGTCGCACGCGCACCGCTCCGGCTGAGCGTCGTGCCGCCCGGGGAGTTCTACGCCGCGGCGACGGAGTCGGCCTGGCACTGGGAGTTCCCCGAGTCCGTCACCGGGGTCGGGGGGACGCTGCGCCCGGTGATGAGGAAGCCGGAGTGGCGGGTGGACCACCTCGCCTTCACGGACAGCTCGTCCCGGCGCTGGCGTCGCGACGAGCGGGGCACGCTCGCGCCGGCCGAGACCTGACGCCTCTCTCGCGGGGCACCGCTCACCGCGCGGAGCTGCGCCGCAACCGGTAGGAACGACGGCATGACCCGCGTCGGCTTCCACAACTCGCACGAGCAGGTCCACCCCAGCGCGCTCCTCGCCGCGACCCAGCACGCGGAGGAGGCGGGCTTCGACGCCGCCATGTGCTCCGACCACTGGGCGCCGTGGGGCACGAACCAGGGCCACTCCGGCTTCGCCTGGACGTGGCTGGGGTCGGCGCTCGCGACCACCCGGCTGCCGTTCGGCGTGGTGAACGCGCCCGGCCAGCGGTACCACCCGGCGATCATCGCGCAGGCGGCGGCGACGCTCGCGGCGATGTACCCGGGGCGGTTCTGGGTGGCGCTCGGTTCGGGCGAGAACATGAACGAGCACATCACCGGGGACCCGTGGCCGCCGAAGCCGGAGCGCGACGCCCGGCTGCGCGAGTGCGTGCAGATCATCCGCGCGCTGCTCGGCGGCGAGGAGGTCACGCACGACGGACTGGTGCGGGTGGACCACGCCCAGCTGTGGACGCTGCCCGACGTGCCGCCCCGCCTGATCGGTCCCGCCGTGACCGCCGAGACGGCCCGGGCGCACGCCGACTGGGCCGACGGCCTGGTGACGGTGAACCAGGAGCCCGAGAAGCTGCGCCGCGTCGTCGGCGAGTACCGGGACGCGGGCGGCCGCGGGCCGGTGATCCTGCAGGCGCACGTGTCCTACGCGACGAACCCGGACGAGGCGTGGCGCCTCGCCCGCGAGCAGTGGGCCGGGAACGCGGCCGGGCCGCCGGCGGCGTGGG
>JAPSIJ010000583.1 GCA_031178805.1 Cellulomonas sp.
CCGGCGTCCAGCAGCACCTGCAGCCCGTCGGCGAACGGGAAGAACGCGTCCGACGCGGCGACCGCGCCGCGCGCCCGCTCCGTGCCGCCGGTGTTGGCGCGCTCGACGGCGAGCCGGCAGGAGTCGACCCGGTTCACCTGGCCCATGCCGACGCCGACCGACGCGCCGCCGTCCGCGAGCAGGATGGCGTTCGACTTCACCGCGCGCACCGCCCGCCAGGCGAACGCCAGGTCCGCGAGCGTGGCCTCGTCCGCGGCGTCCCCCGCGGCGAGCGTCCAGGTGGCCGGGTCGTCGCCGGGGGCGTCCACCCGGTCGACCTCCTGCACGAGCACGCCGCCGCTGATCGGCCGCAGCTCGACGCCGGCGGCGGGCGCGCCCTCGACCACGAGCAGGCGGATGTTCTTCTTGCGCTGCAGCACCTCGAGCGCCTCGGGCTCGTAGCCCGGGGCCACGACCACCTCGGTGAACACCTCGGCGATCTGCGCCGCCGCCGCGGCCGTGACGGTGCCGTTGGCCGCGATCACGCCGCCGAACGCGGACACCGGGTCGCAGGCGTGCGCCCGCGCGTGGGCGTCGGCGATGTCGGCGCCCACGGCGATGCCGCACGGGTTGGCGTGCTTGATGATCGCGACCGCCGGGCCGTCGTGGTCGTGCGCCGCGCGCCAGGCCGCGTCCGCGTCGACGTAGTTGTTGTAGCTCATCGCCTTGCCGTGCAGCTGCCGGGCCTGCGCCAGCCCGGTCGCCCCGTGGCCGGCGGTGTAGACCGCCGCGCGCTGGTGCGGGTTCTCGCCGTAGCGCAGCACGTCGGCGCGCTCCCACGTCGCGCCGATCCACGCCGGGAACCCGGTGGCGACGCCGGCCACCCCGTTGGTGCGGGTGGCGACGTTGCCCATCCAGGACGCGACGGCCACGTCGTAGGTCGCGGTGTGCACGAACGCCTGCGCGGCCAGCCGGGTCCGCTCCGCGAGGGTGAAGCCGCCGGCGCGCACCGCCTCGGCGACCGCCCCGTAGGCGGCCGGGTCGACGACGACCGCGACGCTCGGGTGGTTCTTCGCCGCCGCGCGGACCATCGACGGCCCGCCGATGTCGATCTGCTCGACGCACTCGTCCGGGGTGGCGCCCGAGGCGACGGTCTGCGTGAACGGGTAGAGGTTCACCACGACCAGCTCGAACGGCGCGACGCCGAGCTCGTCGAGCTGCGCGAGGTGCTCCGGGCGGCGGGTGTCCGCGAGGATCCCCGCGTGCACGCGCGGGTGCAGCGTCTTGACCCGGCCGTCCAGGCACTCCGGGAAGCCGGTCAGGTCCTCGACGCGGGTCACCGGCACGCCGGCGGCGGCCACGGTCGCCGCGGTCGAGCCGGTGGAGACCAGCTCGACGCCGGCGGCGTGCAGGGCGGTCGCCAGCTCGACCAGGCCGGACTTGTCGTAGACCGACAGCAGGGCCCGGCGGACGGGGCGGCGGGTGGCGTCGGACGTGGCGTCGGATGTGGCGTCCGGCCGGTCGGCGGTCGGCGGCAGCGGGGCGTGGGACATGCGGTCCTCCGGGTCGGTCGGGCACCCGTCGGGGCACCACGGTGTCAGGACCCGAGCACCCAGGCGGCCGGTGCGACGGCGGAACTGCTGCGGCCGCTCCCCGGTGGTCAGTTCCACCTCGCGCCAGTCACGACCGGGCACGAGCCTAGCCGACGGTGACGGCCCGGCCCTCGACCCGCATCCCGTCGCGCACGATCCGGGCCACCCAGTCCACGAGCAGCGCGCGCTCGGCGACCTTGATCCGCTCGTGCAGCGTCGCCTCGTCGTCCGCGGGCTCGACCGGCACCGCGACCTGCGCGATCACCGGGCCGGTGTCCAC
>JAPSIJ010000003.1:0-12379 GCA_031178805.1 Cellulomonas sp.
ACATGGCGACGCTGCTCGACGACGGCCTCGGCCGGCTCGGCGCCCCGGTCGCGCTGGCCGGGGTGCTGATCGCGATGATCGTGTTCCTCCCCGAGTCGATCACCGCCGTGCGCGCGGCCCTCGCGGGCGAGGTGCAGCGGGTGAGCAACCTGTGCCACGGGGCGCTGGTGTCCACCGTCGGGCTGACCATCCCGGCCGTGCTCGTGATCGGCCTGCTGACGGACCAGACGGTGGTGCTGGCGGAGTCGCCCGCCGACGCCCTGCTGCTCGGCGTCACGCTGCTGCTGTCGGTGACCACGTTCGCCGCGCGGCGGGCCACCGCGGTGCACGGCGCCGTGCACCTGGCGCTGTTCGCGGTGTACGGGATCGTGCTGTTCAGCTGAGGCGGGCCGGCGGTTCCGGCGGCGCCTGCCGGAGGGCCGCCAGCCGGTCGCCGGCGCGCCGGGCGGCCGCCGTGACGAGCGCCGCGACCTCCGGGACGTCCTCGTCGGGGAACCGGGAGTCGAGGTAGGCGACCGACAGCGAGCCCACGGCCTCCCCGCCGGCGTCCAGCACGGGCGCGGCGATGCTCGAGGAGTGCGGCACGCGCTCCGAGGAGGTCGACGCCCAGCCGCGCGCGCGGATCTCGGCGAGCCGGTCGCGGATCGCCGCGGGGTCCACCACGGTCCGGGGGGTGAACCGGGGGACCGGCACCGACAGGGCGAGGTCGACGTCGGCGGACGGGAGGAAGGCGAGGATGCTCAGGCCGCTGGCACCGTTCGTCAGCGCCTGGTGCTCGCCGATCCGGATGGCGATCCGGATGTGCTGGGACGACTCCACCTGGTCGACGTAGACGCGGCCGTGGCCGACGCGCGCGGCGAGGGTGGTGGTCTCGCCCGTGACCTGCGCCAGGTGCGCGAGCAGCGGCGCGGTGGCCTCGACCAGCTCCGAGCGCCGTCGCGCGGACCGGCCGAGCGCCACGGCCGCGGGGCCGAGCGCGTACCGTCGGCTCGCCTCGTCGTGCCGGACCAGCCCGGTGCCGACGAGCTGCTGCAGGATCCGGTGCACGACCGCCTTGCCGAGCCCGAGCCGGCGCGCGAGGTCGGTCACGCCGAGCCAGGGCTCGTCGCCGCCCAGCGCGAGCAGCACCTGCGCCACGCGGCGGGTCGTCGACGACCGGGGGTCGGTGTCCAGCGCGTCCACGGGGGTCCTCTCCGTCGGGTGCCCCGAGCGTAGCGCGGTGTTCCGGTCAACGGAACGGATCTGCCATCGCGGACGCGCCGCAACACGAAGTTAACGCGCCCGCAACCGCCGGGTGCGGCGCGCTCCCTAGGTTCGACCCATCGACGGCAGCCCGGAGCTGCCGCCCCCTTTGTTCCGCTGCACGGAACCCAAGTCTCGGGAGTCGACGTGAACCACAGGATGCACGCCTGGTCCGGCGCCGGGATCGCCGGGCTCGCCCTCACCCTCGCCGCCTGCTCCGGCTCGGCCGTCAGCGCCGCCGGCGGCGACGGCGAGGCGACGGGCGAGTCCGTGGACGAGGTCCTCATCGGCGCGCTGCACCCGCTCACCGGGTCGAACGCCGCCGACGGCCAGCAGATGGCGAACGCCGCGCAGCTGGCGGTGGACGCGGTCAACGAGGCCGGCGGCATCGAGTCGCTCGGCGGCGCGGACCTCGTCCTGGAGGCCGCCGACACGCAGGGCACGCCGGAGACCGGCCAGAGCGAGGCCACCCGCCTGATCGAGGACGGCGCCGTCGCGCTGGTCGGCACGTTCCAGTCGGGCACCAGCGCCAACGTCGCCTCGGTGGCCGAGCGCAACCAGGTGCCGTTCGTCATGGACGTGTCCGCGCTCGACGAGATCCTCGAGCAGGGCTACGAGTACTCGTTCCGGCTGCAGCCGAACGCCAGCCTGATGGGGGAGCAGGGCGCCGCGGCGCTCGCGGCCCTGGCCGAGGACTCCGGCACGCCGGTCGACCAGGTCGCCTTCCTGTACGAGCAGGGCAACTACGGCGCCGCGGTGTACGAGGGCTTCCAGGCCGCGGCGGACGAGGCCGGCATCACGGTCGACCCGGTGATCTCGTACGACGCCACCGCGGTCAGCGACATGACCACCCAGATCAGCCAGGTCGCCGCGTCCGGCGCCGACGTCCTGGCCGTCGCCGGCTACTACCGCGACAGCCTGCTGGCCGCGCAGGCCGTCGACACGGTGCAGCCGGACCTGCAGGCGGTGTTCGGCGTGGCGAACGGGGCGTACGACCAGCCCGCGTTCGTGACCGACGCCCCCGGCGGCGGCGAGGGCTACTTCGACGCGAACTACCACTGGGACGTCACGAACCCGGACGCGGTCGCGCTCGCCGAGCTGTACGAGGAGACCTACGGCGAGCCCATCCGCACCTCGGCCGTCCTCACCTACGACGCCGTGATGGTCGTCGCCCGGGCGATCGAGGAGGCCGGCTCCACCGACCCGGCGGCGATCCGCGACGCGATCGCGGAGACCGACTACGAGCCGCTGGTGGTCTCCGAGGGACCCGTGCAGTTCGACGAGACCGGGCAGAACACCAACGCCGGCATCGTGGTGATGCAGGTGCAGGACGCCGCGATCACGCAGGTGTTCCCGAACGAGCTGGCCGAGGCCGAGTACCGCTTCCCGGCGGGCCCCGCCGCCCCCTGACCGGCCGGCGGGCCCGGGAGCGCCGTCTCGCCCCGGGCCCGCCGCCCGCCCCAGGCCCGCCGCCCGCCCCGGACCACCCCCCCGACCGAGGGAGCCCCATGACCACCACGCTGCCCGCGACGGACACGTCGCCCCCGGGCGCGCGCACCGCCCCCAGGCTGTCCGAGAAGTCCCGCGTCCTGCTCGTCACGGGCGCCGTCCTGCTGGTGGTCGCCGTGGTCGCCGGCCTGCGCGCCGGGTCCGGCGCGGTACTGACCCAGGCGCTGGTCACCGGCGTGCTGACCGGCGGCATCTACAGCCTGGTCGCGATGGGCCTCACGCTCATCTACGGCGTGCTGCACATCATCAACTTCGCGAACGGCTCGCTGGTCGCCCTCGCGCTCTACCTCACGCTGATCTGCGTCCAGGACCTCGGGATGCACCCGTACGTCGCGCTGGTCGTGGTGATGCCGGCGATGTTCGCGCTCGGCGCGCTGCTGCAGGCGACGCTGCTGAACCCCGTGATGAAGGCCCCGATCCAGATCCAGCTGCTCATCACGATCGGCCTGGCGCTGGCGATCGAGAACGGCCTGCTGCTGGCGTTCGGGCCCAACCCGCGCTCGGTGGCGCTGCCCGGCAACACCGGCGTGCAGGTCCTCGGTGCCACGGTCGAGCTGTCCCGGATCTGGGCGTTCGCCGGCGCGCTGGTGATCGTCGCGCTGCTCGCCCTGCTGCTGCAGCGCACCCGGGTCGGCACCGAGATCCGCGCGGTCGCCGCCAACCCGGAGGGCGCCCGCCTGGTCGGCATCGACATCCGGTGGATCTACGTCCTCACGTTCGGGCTCGGCGCGATGGCCGCCGGCGCCGCGGGTGTCCTGGTGTCGCCGTTCACCACGATCGAGCCGACCACCGGCGCGGTGTTCAACCTGACCGCCTTCGTCGTGGTCGTGCTCGGCGGCATGGGCAACGTGCCCGGGGCGCTCGTCGGCGGGCTGGTCGTCGGCCTGACCGAGCAGCTCGCCGGCCTGATCCTGCCGACCCAGAGCCCGCTGCTGGCCGTGTTCGTCGTCTTCCTCGTGGTGCTGTTCGTCCGGCCCCGCGGCGTCTTCGGGAGGTCCGCATGACCGCCACCGCGCCCTCGACCCGCTCGACCTCCACGACGACCGCCCTCACCGGGCAGCCGGCCCCCGCGCCGCGCGTCCGCGGCGCGCTCGACTACGCGCTGGTCCTCGGCGTCCTGGTCGTGGGCGCCGCCCTCCCGTTCGTCATGACCACCTCGCAGATGGCGATCGCCAACCGGGTGCTCATCTTCGCCATCATGGGCGTCGGCTGGAACGTGATGGCCGGGTTCGGCGGGATGTTCTCGTTCGGCCACGCCGCGTACTTCGGCATCGGCGCGTACGCCACCGCCTACACCGTCGTCACCCTGGGCCTCAGCCCGTGGGTGGGGCTGCTGATCGGCATGGTGCTCGCCGCCGCGGCCGGCGTCGGCATCTCGTACCTGGCGCTGCGGTACAAGCTCACCGGCGCCTACTACACGATGTCCACGTTCGCGTTCGCGGAGGCGCTGCGGCTGTTCGTGCAGGGCTCCGAGCCGCTGCGCCGCACCGTCGGGTTCTCGGTCCCGGTGCAGCAGGGCAGCTCGTTCGCCGGGTTCCAGTTCCCGGCGGGGTCGCCCTGGTACTGGTGGATCGGCGTCGTCCTGCTGGCGATCTGCCTGCTCGTCACGATCCTGTTCGTGCACAGCCGGCCCGGCCGGTTCACGCTGGCGGTCCGCGACGACGACGTGGCCGCGGCCGCGCTCGGCATCGACGTGCTGCGGCACAAGCTGGTGGCCGTGGCGATCTCCGCCGCGATCACGTCCGTCGCCGGCATGTTCTACGTGCAGTACTACATGTTCGTCGACCCCTCGATCGCGTTCGGGGCGCACACCTCGAACGACGCGATCATCACCGCGGTCGTCGGCGGCACCGGCACCGTCTGGGGCCCGGTCGTGGGCGCGGTCATCATGGCGCCGCTGTCCGACCTGGTCGCCGGGTTCCTGCGCAACCCGCCGCCGGCGCTCGACTGGCTGGCCGGTCAGAGCGGGCTCGACATCATCGTCTACGCCGTCATCCTGATCCTCGTCGTGACGCTGCTGCCCAAGGGCATCGTCGGCACGATCGCCGCCCGCAGGAGGAAGCAGTGACCGTCCTCGAGGCCACGGCCGTCACCAAGTCGTTCCGCGGGCTGCAGGCCCTGCGCGGCGTCGACATCAGCGTCGAGGAGGGGCAGATCCTCGGCATCATCGGCGCCAACGGCGCCGGCAAGACCACGCTGTTCAACTGCATCACCGGGGCGTTCGCCCCGACGTCCGGACGGGTCACGCTCGACGGGGAGGACGTCACCGGCCTGCCGGCGCACCAGCTGGCCCGGCGCGGGATGGTGCGGACGTTCCAGCTCATGCGGCCGTTCGCGACGATGTCCGTCCTCGAGAACGTCGAGATCGCGGCGATGAGCCGCGGCGCCCGCGGGGCCGACGTCCGCCGCGAGGCCGCCCGCGCCGTCGAGCGCACCGGCCTCGCCGAGTGGGCCGGCCGCCGGTCGGGCTCCCTGCCCGCCGGCATGCAGAAGCGGCTGGAGCTGGCGCGGGCCCTGGCGATGCGCCCGCGGGTGCTGCTGCTGGACGAGGTGCTCGCCGGGCTCGTGCCCGCCGAGCGGGCGCCCGTGCTCGACCTGCTCGAGGACCTCCGCCGTCAGGAGGGCACCACGATGGTGTTCATCGAGCACATCATGGCCGCCGTCCGCCGGCTGTCCGACCACGTCGTGATGATGGACCAGGGCGCCGTGCTGGCCCGCGGGGACGCGGAGTCGGTGCTGTCCGACCCGAAGGTCGTCGAGGCGTACCTGGGGAAGGAGACCCGCAGTGCCTGAACCGATGCTCGAGCTGACCGGCGTCCGCAGCGGCTACCACGGGCTGGAGATCCTGCACGGGGTCGACCTGACCGTCGGCGTCGCCGAGGTGGTCGCGCTCGTGGGCGCCAACGGCGCCGGCAAGTCCACCACCCTGAAGAGCGCCGTCGGCGAGATCAAGCTGCAGGGCGGCTCCGTGACGTACCGGGGCGAGCGGGTCGGCCACGGCCGCTCGCACGAGCTGGCCCGCCGCGGGCTCATGCTCGTGCCCGAGCACCGCGCGCTGTTCGGCTCGCTGACCGTCGAGGAGAACCTGGCGATGGGCTCGCGGGCCCGGCTCGGCCGCCCGGGGTTCGACAAGGAGTGGGTGCTCGACCTGTTCCCGATCCTGCGGGAGCGGCGCACCCAGCTCGCGGAGACCATGTCCGGCGGCCAGCAGCAGATGCTCGCCATCGCGCGGGCGCTGATGGGCGCCCCGGAGCTGCTGCTGCTCGACGAGCCGTCGACCGGGCTGTCGCCGAAGCTGACCGCCGACGTGTTCGGCGCCGTCGAGGCGATCCGCGAGCGCGGGGTGAGCATCCTCATCGTCGAGCAGAACGCCTCGCACGTCCTGGAGTTCGCCGACCGCGCCTACGTCATGGAGTCCGGCTCGGTCGTGCTCGACGGCACCGGCGCCGAGCTCGTGGCGGACGCCCGCGTGAAGGCGGCGTACCTCGGCGGCTGACCGACCCCGCCCTGTCCCAGACCACCGTCGTGGCGCACCGCCCCGACGGGAGGAGGCCGCGCGCGCCCGGCGCCGCACCCCCTCCGCCGTACGAGAGGAATGACATGACCGACTGGAACGACGAGGTCGAGCGGGTCCGCCGGCTGCGGGCCGACCGGACGAAGGTCGGGCACGGCGAGCGCCCCGCGGTGGTGGTGGTCGACTTCCAGCGCGCGTTCACCGAGCACGAGCACATCGGCCCGGAGACCGCCGTGACCCTGGGCCACGCGCAGACGCTGCTCGAGGCGGCCCGCGCCGCCGGCGTCCCCGTGATCTACCTGGTGATGGTGCTGGACGACCTGGACGACCGGATGCTCGCCCAGCGGGTGCGGTCCTCGCTCACCGAGCGCTGCCGCCGCGGCGACCCGTGGACCGAGATCAGCAGCGCCGTGCCGGCCGCGCCGACCGACCACATCGTGGAGAAGACCGTCGCGTCGGGGTTCTACCGGACCCGGCTGGACGACCTGCTGGCGGAGCTGGACGTCGACGAGCTGGTGGTCATCGGCACGTCCACCAGCGGCTGCGTCCGCGCGACCGTCGTGGACGCCGCCTACCGGTCCTTCCGGGTCAGCGTGGTCGAGGAGTGCTGCGACGACTTCCGGGTGCTGTCCCGCGAGGCGAGCCTGTGGGACATGCAGGACCGGTTCGGCGACGTCGTGTCGCTCGAGCACATGCTCGGCCGGTTCGCGGAGCTGGGGGCGCGGGCGCAGACGGCGCCCGACGCCGAGGTGGTGCGGTGACGTCGGTCCCCGCGCCGCTCGGCACCGACGGGCGCCTCGTCTACGCGCCGCTACCCGGCCGCCCGCAGGTCACCTGGCCGGACGGGAAGCTCGTCGCGGTCTGGCACGCGCCGAACGTCGAGCACTACGACTACGTCCCGCCGGGCGGCGGCAGCCCCGCCGGCCGGGTGGCCGCGCCGGACGTGCAGCACTACATGCACCGGGACTACGGCAACCGGGTGGCCTTCTGGCGGATGCTGCGCGCCGTCGACGCGTACGCCATCCCGTCGACCGTGTCGCTCAGCCTCACGCTGCTCGAGGACGACCCGGAGATCCGGGACGCCATGAAGGAGCGGGACTGGGAGGTGATGAGCCACGGCATCTCCAACCTGCGGCCGATCTACGACCTGGACGAGGCGGCCGAGTCGGCGTTCCTCGCGCAGTCCCAGGAGCTCACCCGCACGTACTACGGGGCCGACCTCAAGGGGATGCTCGGGCCGAAGATCTCCGGCACCGACCGCACCGCCGACCTCATGGTCGAGCACGGGATGACCTACCACGCGGACTGGATCCACGACGAGCAGCCCCGGCCGCTGCGCACCCGCTCCGGCGGGCGGCTGGTGTCGATGCCCTACTCCTACATGCTCAACGACGTGCCGCTGCTGCACGCCAAGCACTACCCGCCGTCGTACTTCGTGGACATGGTCACGGCGCAGATCGGGCGGCTGGTCCGGGACGCCGAGCGGGACGGCCAGGCCCGGGTCGCGTGCATCGCCACGCACCCGTTCCTGTCGGGCCAGCCGCACATGCTCCGGGCGCTGTCGGAGATCTTCGCGTCCGTGCGGGACGACGACCGGCTCTGGGTCACCCGCGCCGGCGACATCGCCGACCACTACCTGGAGCACCACTACGACGCGCAGCTCGCGCACGCCGAGTCGCTCGCGGAGGCCCACCGATGATCGTCGACACCACCGGGGCGACGGTGTTCGCGCCGACCCTGCAGCGGACCAGTGACCGGCTGCGGGCGCCGTGGACCCTGCCGGACGGCAAGAAGCTCGCCGTCAGCCTGCTGCTGCACGCACCGGCCTACGTCGACGTCGTCCCCGCGGGCGCGCACAAGCCCCTGGCCATGCAGGGCGGGGTCGGCCGCGAGACCGGCGAGCCGCGGCACGGGCAGGTCGCGCGGTTGTCGCAGTGGGACTTCGGCCTGACCGTCGGGCTGTGGCGGCTGCTCGACATCGCGGCCGAGGCCGGGGTGCCGGTGGCCGTCGCGCTCGACGCCGAGGGCGTGCGGACCAAGCCGGGGCTCGCGGCGCTGGTGGCCGAGCGCGCCGGGGAGGTCGTGGCGCGCGGGCGGGCGGCGAACATCGTGCTCCACCCGTCGATGACGGCCGAGGAGGAGGCGGCGTACGTCGCGGACTCGGTGCAGGCGGTGGCCGCGGCCACCGGGCGGCCGGTGACCGGCTGGTTCTCGCCGGAGCGGGCCACCACCCCGCGCACCACGGCCGTGCTGCGGGACGCCGGCCTCGCCTGGTTCGGCGACTGGCCGGTGGACGAGCGCCCCCTCGCGCTCGTCGGCGACGCCGCCGGGCTGACCGCGGTGCCGTTCTCGCTGGAGACCGAGGACGTGTTCGCGCTCTACGCGCGCGGGCTGCCGTTCGCGGACTACGAGCGTCTGCTGCTCGACACCGTGGACCAGCTGGTCGCGGACGCGGACCTGCTCGGCGCCCGGTTCCTCGGGCTGAGCTGGTTCGGCTGGGTGCTCGGGCAGGCGTGCTTCGCCGACGTGGCCGAGCGCGTGCTCGCCCGGCTCGCCGCGCACCCGGACGTGCTGCTGGTGCTGCCGGGGGAGGTGCCGGCACTGCGCGCGGGCGACACCGGGGCGGGCGCCGGCTCGTGACGACCACGGACGCCGCGCGGCCGCTGCCCGCGTCCCTGGGCTGGGCGCTCGGCTCCGGCACGATCCTGCAGGGCCTGAACTCGGCCGTGCTCGCGGTCGCGCTGGTGTCGATCGGCCGCGACCTCGGGGTCCGCGACGCCGGGGCGCTCGCGTGGGTGGTGACCGCGCTGTACCTGTCGGCGGCCGTGGCGTCCCCGACCGGCGGGCGGCTGGCCGACCTGTACGGCCCGCGCCGGGTCTACCTGGTCGGCCTGGCGATCGCGCTGGTGGCCTCCGTGGCCGGGCCGTTCGTGCCGTCCGTCGGCTGGCTCGTCGCGGACCGGGTGCTGCTCGGCGTCGGCACGGCGCTGCAGTTCCCGACCGCGATGGCCGTCGTCCGGCGGCAGGCGCGGCTGCTCGGCGCGCGGCCGGCGTCCGCGCTGGGCGTCATCGCGCTGTGCGGGCAGACCACCGCGGCGCTGGGCCCGTCCGTCGGCGGTCCGATCGTGGCCCTGTGGGGGTGGCAGGGGATCTTCTGGGTCAACGTGCCGATCGTCGCGAACGCCGCCTTCTGGGTGCTGCGCGTCGTGCCGGCCGACCCGCCGCTGCCGCGCGCGGGCGCCCGGGAGACGCTGCGCACGCTCGACCCGGTGGGGCTGCTGCTGTTCGTCGGCACGCTCGTCCCGCTCATGCTCGGGCTGCTGTCCCTCGACGGGTCCCCGCAGTGGTGGTGGTTCGTGGTGACCGCGGCGCTGCTCGCGCTGCTCGTGTCGTGGTCGGCGCGGTCGTCGCGGCCGTTCCTCGACGTGCGGCTGCTGGCCCGCAGCCCCGGCGTGTGGCGCACCTGCGTGCGCGCGGTGGTGACGTTCGTGTCGTTCTACGCGATCTTCTACGGGCTGCCGCAGTGGCTCGAGGTCGCGCGGGGGATGTCGCCGGCGCAGGCCGGGCTGCTGATGTTCCCCGTGTTCGGCGTCGGCGTGCTGTCCACGCTCGCCGCGTCCCGGCTCGGCGCGCGCGTCCGGCCGCGGGTGCTGCTGGTGCTCGGGTCGCTGGCGATGCTCGCGGCCGGGGTGCTGGCGCTCGCGGTCGTCGACGCCGATGCGCCGGTCTGGCTGCTCGTGCTGCTCGGCGTGCTGCTCGGCCTGCCGAACGGCTTCAACAACCTCGGCAACCAGCTCGTGCTGCACGAGTCGGTGGCCGAGCAGCACGCCGGCGTCGCCAGCGGGCTGTACCGCACCGCCCAGTACATCGGCGCCGCGCTGGCGTCCGTCGTCGTCGCGGCGGCGGTGGGCCCGGTGGCCGGCGCGGGCGGCGCGTCGGGCGGCACGGTCGGGGACGGCGGGATCGGCGCGCTCGGCGCGTGGATCGCGGGCCTCGGCGCCGTGCTGCTGCTGGGGTCCCTGGTCGCCGGAGTCCGAGAGAGGCGGCGCGCATGAGCCACCTGTTCACCCCCCTGTCCCTGCGCTCGCTCACCGTCGCGAACCGGGCCTGGGTGTCGCCGATGTGCATGTACGCCTGCGAGGACCCGGCCGCGCCCGGCGTCGTCGGGCCGTGGCACGCGGTGCACTACGGGCAGTTCGCGCTCGGCGGCGCCGGGCTCGTCCTCACCGAGGCGACCGCCGTGCTGCCCGAGGGCCGCGTGACGCCGCAGGACGCCGGGCTGTGGTCCGACGACCACGTCGCGCCCTGGCGGCTGGTCACCGGCGCCGTGCACGCCGCCGGCGGCCGGATCGCGGTGCAGCTGGCGCACGCGGGCCGCAAGGCGGGTCACTACCGGAACCTGCCCGGCGACGACGACCCGGTGGGCTCGGTCCCGGTGGCCGACGGGGGCTGGGTGGCGGTCGGCGCGAGCGAGGAGCCGTTCGGCGACTACGCCGCGCCGCGGGCCGCGACCGACGCCGACCTGCGCGCCGTCGTGGCCGCGTTCGCGGACGCCGCGCGCCGGGCCGTCGCCGCGGGGTTCGACGCGGTCGAGCTGCACGGGGCGCACGGCTACCTGCTGCACGAGCTGCTGTCCCCGGTGACCGGCTCCCGCGTCGACGGCTGGGGCGGGTCGCGGGCCGGGCGGGAACGGCTGCTGGTCGACACCGCGCGGGCCGTGCGCGCCGCGCTGCCCGCCGGGATGCCGCTGCTCGTCCGGCTGTCCGTGTCCGACGTCGCCCCCGGCGGGCTCGGACCCGACGACTCCGCCGCGCTCGCCGGGCGGCTGGCCGCTGCGGGAGTGGACCTGGTCGACTGCTCGTCCGGCGGGCTGGTGCCGGGGGCCGAGTACCGCCCGGCGCCGGGCTACCAGGTGCCGGGGTCGGCCGCCGTCCGCGCGGCCGGCGTGCCGACCGCCGCCGTCGGGCTGATCGAGGAGCCGTGGCACGCCGAGGACGTGCTCCGGCGCGGCGAGGCGGACGCGGTGCTGCTGGGCCGCGCGATGCTGCGCGACCCGCACTGGGCGCGGCACGCCGCCGTCGCCCTCGGCGACGCCGCGGGCCCGCGCGAGCCGCGGTACCACCGGGCGTGGCGCCGGACGGTGCTGGCGGGGTAGCCGGCGACGCCGCCCCTGCACGGAGCCGGCGGGGTGAGCACGCGGACGCCGAGGCCGCGCGGGACGTCCCGGACGGCGTGCTCGTCGTCCGCCCGGTGCACCGGATCACGCGTCCGGTGGCCGGCGGCGGGACCCGGGGAGGACGATCAGTCCCTGGGCGCCTGGTGGTGCCCGCAGTCCCGTCGTGACCAGCGCCACGCACGACCCTCGAGCAGGGGGATCGGGGACGGGACGACCTGATCCCTGGGAACGGCGAGAGCCCCAGGTCGGTGACCTGGGGCTCTGCTGGTGGGCGATACTGGGATCGAACCAGTGACCTCTTCCGTGTCAGGGAAGCGCGCTACCGCTGCGCCAATCGCCCGGGTGCTACGAGGTGGAGATGGGATTCGAACCCACGTATACGGCTTTGCAGGCCGCTGCCTCGCCTCTCGGCCACTCCACCCTGAGACCTCAGTCCTCAGCGACCGAACGGTCGGCCGGGAGTGTCTGCCTCCGAGCGGACGACGGGATTCGAACCCGCGACCCTCACCTTGGCAAGGTGATGCTCTACCACTGAGCCACGTCCGCGCGCCTCGTCCCACCGGTTCTCACCGGCGTTCCGGGTGCGTCGAGAACATTAGCCGACTCCGGACGCGAGAGTCCAATTGGCTCCCCGGCTGCGGGTCGAGCCGCGTGATCACGCGGATCTGCCCGATCACGCGGCCGTGCGTCGGCGCGGCGGCCCCGAGCGGGCTGGCTACGGTGAGGCCCGTGCCGACCCCCGCGCCCCTCCCGCACCCCGCCGAGCGGGGCGCCGACGGCGTGGCGTGGTTCGGCGGGCGGGTGCTGCGGGACGTGGTCGCGCACGTGCCGGACGTCGCCGCGGAGCCGTGGCGGCTGCGCGAGCCCGGGCACTGGGTGCTGGTCGGGGCGTTCGAGGGGCCGGTGGCGGCGTGGCGGTTCGCCCGTGCGGAGCCGGC
>JAPSIJ010000003.1:12479-30665 GCA_031178805.1 Cellulomonas sp.
GGCGTGGACCTCGTCGCTGGACGAGCGGGCGTACACCGCGGCCGTCGACGACGTGCGCGCCGCGGTGCGGGAGGGGACGGTCTACCAGGCGAACCTCTGCCGGGTGCTGTCCGCCCCGCTGCCGGCGCGCGGCGGGCGGGAGCCGGACGCCCGCGCGCTGGGGGCGGCGCTGGCGGCGGGCAACCCGGCGCCGTTCGCCGGCGGGGTGCACGTGCCGGCCGGGGGAGCGCTGCCGGGCGGGGCGCCGCTGCCGGGGGTGTGGGTGGTGACGGCGTCGCCGGAGCTGTTCCTGCGGGTGGAGGACGGCTGGGTGACGTCGGCGCCGATCAAGGGCACGGCGCCGGCGGCGGACGGCCTGTCCGCGAAGGACCGGGCGGAGAACGTGATGATCACGGACCTGGTGCGCAACGACCTGCAGCGGGTGTGCGAGCCGGGCACGGTGGAGGTCACCACGCTGCTGGGCGTCGAGGCGCACCCCGGGCTGGTGCACCTGGTGTCGACGGTCCGCGGCCGGCTGGCGGCGGACGTGCGGGACGGCGCGGACCTGTGGGCGCGGCTGCTGGCGGCGACCTACCCGCCGGGCTCGGTGTCCGGGGCGCCGAAGTCGTCCGCGCTGGACCTGATCGCCCGGCTGGAGCCGGTGCCCCGCGGGCCGTACTGCGGCGCGGTCGGCTGGGCGGACGTCGCGCCGGACGGCGGCGTGCGCGCCGAGCTCGCGGTCGGCATCCGGACGTTCGCCTGGGCGGACGGGGTGCTGCGGTTCGGCACGGGCGCGGGCATCACCTGGGGCAGCGACCCGGCGGCGGAGTGGCGGGAGACCGAGCTGAAGGCGGCGCGCCTGGTGGCCCTGGCCTCGGGGGAGCCGGTGGGAGACTGGCGCCCGTGACGGACGTCGTGTGGGCCGCGGGCCGGCTGCGGGAGCCCGCCGAGCCGGTGGTGTCCGCCCTGGACCCCGGGCTGACGACCGGGCTGGGCGTGTTCGAGACGTGCCGGGTGCGCGCCGGCCGGGCGTTCGCCCTGACCCGGCACCTGGAGCGCCTCGCGGGCTCGCTGGCGGCCCTGGGGCTGCCCGCCGTGGACCCGGACGAGGTGCGGGCGGCCGTCGCCGCCGTGCTCGCCGCGTCGCCGCCGGGGACGGGCCGGCTGCGGATCACGGTCACCCCGGGCGCCCCCGACGCGCCGACGACGACGGGGGCGCCCGGCGCGCGACCCGTGCTGGTCGTCACCGCGGGCCCGGCGCCCGTGCGCGGCCCGGCGCACGCCGTCCGGGTGCCGTGGGTCCGCAACGAGCGGTCGCCGGTCGCCGGGCACAAGGCGACGTCCTACGCCGCCGACGTGCTGGCGCTGCGCGCCGCGACCCGCGCGGGCGGGAACGAGGCGCTGCTGGCCAACACCCGGGGCGAGCTGTGCGAGGGGACGGGGTCGAACGTGCTCGTCGAGCGGGACGGCGTGCTGCTGACCCCGCCGCTGGCCTCCGGCTGCCTGCCGGGCGTCACCCGCGCCCTGCTGCTGGCGTGGGCGGCCGAGGACGGGCTGCCGGTGCGCGAGGAGCCGCTGCCGTGGGCGGTGCTGGACGAGGTCGCCCGCGGGTCCGCGCACCTGGGCCTGACGGGCTCGCTGCGGGACGTCGCGCCGGTGCACCTGCTGGACGGCGCGCCGGTGCGCCCCGGCCCGCTCACCGAGCGGGCGGCGGCGCTGTTCCGGGCGCGCGCGGACGCCGACCCCGACCCGGCGTAGGGGCCGGGATCAGGCCGTCAGCAGGGCGGCGATGAGGGCGGCGATCTCGCCCTCCATGCGGTCGCTCTCCGTGCCGAGCGCGACGAGCTGCTCGGTCGCGGTGAGGAACCGCTCCAGGGGCTCGGACGGCGAGGCGAGCAGCGCGCTGCCCTCGATGCCGGTGAGCGAGATCAGGGTGAACAGCGGGTCCTCGTCCCGCCACACCTGGACGTCCCCGGAGCCGGCCGGCGCCTCGGCGTCGGCGAGCATGCCCTGGAGCAGCAGCTCGCGGCCGAGCAGCCACACGGAGGTCGACTGGGGGCTGGTGAACACGGCACGGACCGTGTAGGGGTCGGTCACGCGGTACGACAGCTCCGCGGTGACCGGCAGGACGCTGGCATCGGAGCTGATGAGCTGCATGGCGACGGACTCGACGACGTCGTACGAGCGCTGGGCCACCGCATCCTCCTTCACACACGTCACGCAAGAGGACCATCATGACAGCAGCGGCGCCAGGTGCGGAGGTCCCGTCCGGACTTTCACCCGGTAGGACCCCTCAGCCCGACGCCGCGGCGTCCGACCCGGGGTGCCGGCACCGGCCGGTCCCCGCTGGTGGCGCGGCACGACGGGCCCGGCGGGGGTCGGTTTCGACTTCGCGCCGCGGTCGGGTAATGTTCTCTCCCGCCGGGCGATTGGCGCAGTGGTAGCGCGCTTCGTTCACACCGAAGAGGTCACTGGTTCGAACCCAGTATCGCCCACCCGGCACGAAGGCCCCCGTCCCGCCGGACGGGGGCCTTCGTCGTGCCGCGGCGGGGTCCGGGCGAGGCGCGGCCGGCCGGGGGTGGACCGGTCGGTAGCATCGTCGGCGGACCCCGCGCGCGAGGCGCGGGCCGACCCGAGGAGACCCCGCAGTGTCCGAGCTCATCACCCTCACCGTCGACGGCACCAGCACCACGGCCGAGGCGGGGACGACGGGCACGGACCTGTTCTCCGCGCGCCGGGACGTCGTGGTGGTCCGCGTCGACGGCGAGCTGCGGGACCTGTCCCGCCCGCTGCCGGACGGCGCCGTGGTCGAGGCCGTCACGATCGACTCGCCGGACGGCCTGGCGGTGCTGCGGCACTCCGCGGCGCACGTGCTCGCGCAGGCGGTGCAGGAGGTCAACCCGAAGGCGAGGCTGGGCATCGGCCCGCCGGTGACCGACGGCTTCTACTACGACTTCGACGTCGAGACCCCGTTCACCCCCGAGGACCTCAAGGCCCTCGAGAAGGTGATGTCGCGGATCGTCAAGGAGAACCAGACGTTCCGCCGCGTCGAGGTCTCCGACGACCAGGCGCGCGAGCTCGCGGCCGACGAGCCGTACAAGCTCGAGCTGATCGGCCTGAAGTCGACCGCGGACACCGCGGGCGAGGGCGCGTCCGTGGAGGTCGGCGCCGGCGGCCTGACCTACTACCAGAACGTGCGCGGCGCGGGCCGGGAGTCCGAGACCGTCGTCTGGCAGGACCTGTGCCGCGGCCCGCACGTGCCCAGCACCAAGGTGCTCGGCAACGGCTTCCAGCTGACCCGCTCGGCGGCCGCGTACTGGCGCGGCTCGGAGAAGAACCCGCAGCTGCAGCGCGTCTACGGCACCGCGTGGCCGACCAAGGACGAGCTCAAGGCGTACCTGGACCGGATCGCCGAGGCCGAGCGCCGCGACCACCGCCGGCTGGGCACCGAGCTCGACCTGTTCTCCTTCCCGGACGAGATCGGCTCGGGCCTGGCGGTGTTCCACCCCAAGGGCGGCATCGTCCGGATGGAGATGGAGGAGTACTCGCGGCGCAAGCACGTCGAGGCGGGCTACTCGTTCGTCAACTCCCCGCACATCACCAAGCAGCAGCTGTTCGAGATCTCCGGGCACCTCGACTGGTACGCGGACGGCATGTACCCGCCCATGCAGCTGGACGAGGAGCGGGACGCCGAGGGCAACGTCAAGCGCGCGGGGCAGAACTACTACCTCAAGCCGATGAACTGCCCGATGCACAACCTGATCTTCGACGCCCGGGGGCGGTCGTACCGCGAGCTGCCGCTGCGGCTGTTCGAGTTCGGCACGGTGTACCGGTACGAGAAGTCCGGCGTGGTGCACGGCCTGACCCGCGCCCGCGGCTTCACGCAGGACGACGCGCACATCTACTGCACCCGCGAGCAGATGAAGGACGAGCTGACCAGCCTGCTCACCTTCGTCCTGGACCTGCTCAAGGACTACGGCCTGGACGACTTCTACCTGGAGCTGTCCACCCGGAACCCCGAGAAGTCGGTGGGCGAGGACGCGGCCTGGGAGGAGGCGACCGAGACGCTCCGGCAGGTCGCCACCGAGTCCGGCCTCGAGCTGGTCCCGGACCCGGGCGGCGCCGCGTTCTACGGCCCGAAGATCTCCGTGCAGGCGAAGGACGCCATCGGCCGCACCTGGCAGATGTCGACCATCCAGCTGGACTTCAACCTGCCCGAGCGGTTCGACCTGGAGTACACCGCCGCCGACGGCACCCGGCAGCGCCCGGTGATGATCCACCGCGCGCTGTTCGGCTCGATCGAGCGGTTCTTCGCCGTGCTCACCGAGCACTACGCGGGCGCGTTCCCGGCCTGGCTCGCGCCGGTGCAGGTGCTCGCGGTCCCGGTGGCCGAGCCGTTCGAGCCCTACCTGGACGACGTGGTCGCGCAGCTGCGCGCCCAGGGGATCCGCGCCGAGCTCGACCGGTCCACCGACCGGTTCGGCAAGAAGATCCGCAACGCCAGCACGCAGAAGATCCCGTTCGTGCTCATCGCCGGCGGCGAGGACGCGGAGGCCGGGGCGGTGTCGTTCCGGTACCGCGACGGCCGGCAGGAGAACGGCGTCCCGGTGGCCGAGGCGGTGCAGCGCGTCGTGGCCGCGGTGCGCGAGCACGCGCAGGTCTGACGGTGGCGACCGAGGACGGGGCGGACCTCGCGGGCGTCCCCGACGGCTTCGGCCGCCTGTGGACCCCGCACCGGATGGCGTACATCGGCGGCGAGAACAAGCCGAGCGGCTCCGGCGCGGGGGAGGGCTGCCCGTTCTGCCGCGTCCCCGGGCTGTCCGACGAGGACGGCCTGGTCGTGGCGCGCGGGGCGGTGGCCTACGTGGTGCTCAACCTGTACCCGTACAACGGCGGCCACCTGCTGGTGGTGCCGTACCGGCACGTCGCCGACTACACCGACCTGACCGAGGACGAGGTCGCGGAGGTCGCGGCGCTCACCCGCACCGCGATGCGCGTGCTGCGCGAGGTCAGCGGGCCGGACGGGTTCAACCTGGGGATGAACCAGGGCGCCGTGGCCGGCGCGGGCATCGCGGCGCACCTGCACCAGCACGTGGTGCCGCGCTGGTCCGGTGACAGCAACTTCCTGCCGATCGTCGGGCGCACCCGGGCGCTGCCCGAGCTGCTGCACGACACGCGCGCCCGGCTCGCCGCGGCCTGGCCCCCGGGCCCGGCCGGCGCGCCCGCCGACCACCAGAAGGGATGACCGGCACGTGCTGAACGGACTCCGAGGGGCCATGACCCGGCTCTTCACGCCCGTCGCCGACGCGCTCCTCAAGCGGGGCGTCTCGCCGGACGCGGTGACCATCACCGGCACGGTGGCCGTCGTCGCCGCGGCGCTCTGGCTGTACCCCACGGGGCACTTCCTGGCGGCGAGCCTGGTGATCGGCTTCTTCGTGCTCACGGACAGCCTGGACGGCGTCATGGCGCGCCGCTCCGGGCGGTCCGGGCCGTGGGGCGCCTTCCTGGACTCGACGCTGGACCGGTTCGGCGACGCCGCGATCTTCGGCGGCCTCGTGCTCTGGTTCGCCGGCGACGGGGACTCGGCGTGGGGCCTGGGCGCCGCGCTGGCCTGCCTGGTGCTCGGCTCGGTGGTGCCCTACGCCCGGGCGCGCGCCGAGGGCCTCGGGATGACGGCGCAGGTCGGCATCGCGGAGCGCGCGGACCGGCTGGCCGTGGTGCTGGTGGCCACGGCGCTGGTCGGGGTCGGCGTGCCGCAGACGGTGCTCGTCGTGGTGCTCGCCCTGCTGGCGGTCGCCTCGCTGGTGACCGTCGTGCAGCGGATGGCGACCGTCCGGCGGCAGGCGGTGGGTCGCGCGTGAGCCCCCGCCCGCCCCGCGTGGACGTCGCGCGGCTGTACGCCCTCGCCTGGCGCGTGGTGGGCCGCGTGCCCGACCCGGTCGTGCGCGGCCTGTTCCGCCTGGTGGCGGACGTGACCTGGCTCCGCCACGGCGCGGGGGTCCGCCAGCTCGAGGCGAACCTGCGCCGGGTGCGCCCGCACGCCCGCCCGGAGGAGCTGCGCCGGCTCAGCCTGCTGGGGATGCGCTCGTACATGCGCTACTTCGGCGAGGCGTTCGCGCTGGTCGGCGTCTCGGAGGACCAGCTCGCCGCGCGCGTGCGGCTGGTCGGCGGGGACCGGGTGGTCGCCCAGCTCGCCGAGGGGCGCTCGCTCGTCATGGCCCTCGGCCACCTGGGCAACTGGGACCTCGCCGGGGCGTGGGCGACCAAGCACCTCGGCCCGACGACCACCGTCGCGGAGCGGCTGAAGCCCGAGGCGCTGTTCCAGGAGTTCCTCCGGTTCCGGCAGTCGCTGGGCCTGGAGATCATCCCGCTGTCCGGCGGGGGCGGCGGGGTGTTCCGCGAGCTGGTGCGCGCCGCCCGGCGGCCGACCGCCACGCTGATCCCGCTGCTCGCCGACCGGGACCTCACGGCCCGCGGCGTCGAGGTGGACCTGCTGGGCGAGCGCGCCCGCGTGGCCGCCGGCCCCGCCGCGCTGGCCGTGGCCACGGGGGCGCCGCTGTGCGCCGCGACGATCACCTACGAGCGGCTGCACGGCGACCGCCGCCGGGCCGCCGGCACGCCGTGGGGCGTCGTCATCGAGTTCGGCCGGGTGCTGACCGCGCCGGAGGACGTGCCGCGCAGCGAGCGCGTGGCCGCGCTCACCCAGGCCTGGGTGGACGAGCTGGGTGCCGGCATCGCCCGCGCCCCGCAGGACTGGCACATGCTGCAGAAGGTGTTCGTCGCGGACCTCGACCCCGAGCGGTACGCGCGCACGCTGGCCGCCGAGCGGGCCGCCTCGTGACCGCGGTCGCGGCCCGGCCGCTGCGCGTGGGCATCGTCTGCCCGTACTCGTTCGACGTCCCCGGGGGCGTGCAGTTCCACGTCCGCGACCTCGCGGAGGCGCTGATCGAGCGCGGCCACAGCGTGTCCGTGCTCGCGCCGGCGGACGAGGACACCCCGATCCCGGAGTACATGACCTCGGCCGGGCGCGCGGTGCCCGTGCGGTACAACGGCGCGGTCGCCCGCCTGACCTTCGGCCCGCTGACCGCCGCGCGGGTGCGGCGGTGGCTGGAGGCCGGGCAGTTCGACGTGCTGCACCTGCACGAGCCGGTCACGCCGTCGCTGAGCATGCTGGCGCTGTGGATCGCCGACGGCCCCGTCGTCGCCACGTTCCACTCCTCGCTGGTCCGGTCGCGGTCGCTGCAGCTGGCCTACCCGCTGGTGCGGCAGTCGCTGGAGAAGATCAGCGCGCGGATCGCGGTGTCCGAGGACGCGCGGCGCACGCTCGTCGAGCACCTCGGCGGCGACGCCGTGGTGATCCCGAACGGCGTCTACGTCGACGCGTTCGCGCGCGCCGGCACCGACCCGCGCTGGGTCGGCACCCCGGAGGCGCCGACCGTGGTGTTCCTCGGCCGGCTGGACGAGCCCCGCAAGGGCCTGCCGGTGCTGCTCGAGGCGGTGCCCGCGGTCCGCCGTGCGGTGCCCGGGGTGCGGTTCCTCGTGGCCGGGCGCGGCGACACCGGCCCGGCGGAGGTGCGCGAGCTGCTGGGCGACGACGCGGACGCCGTGGAGTTCCTGGGCGGCATCACCGACGAGGAGAAGGCCCGGCTGCTGGCGTCCGCGGACGTGTACTGCGCGCCGCAGACCGGCGGCGAGTCGTTCGGCATCGTGCTGGTCGAGGCGATGAGCGCCGGCACCGCCGTCGTGGCCTCGGACCTGGGCGCGTTCCGCCGGGTGCTGGCCGACGGCGCCGCGGGCGTGCTGTTCCGCACCGGCGACCCGGCGGACCTGGCGCGCACGCTGGTCGACCTGCTGGGCGACCCGGACCGGCGGGCGCGGGTGGCCGCGGCGGGGGAGGCCGCCGTCGGCCGGTACGACTGGTCGTCGGTGACCCACGAGGTGCTCACCGTGTACGAGATGGCGGTCGAGGGCAGCGAGGCGCCCGTCGGCGAGGACCCGGTGTCCCTGCGCGGCGCCGCCCGCCGCCTCGACCTGCGCCGGCTGCGGGGTGACGACGGATGAGCTGGTCGGAGACCGCGGTCGTGGTGGTCGCGGTCGCGCTGCTGGTGCTGTGGTGGTCCTGGGTGGCCGCCTCCCGCATCGACCGGCTGCACCGCAAGGTCGCCGCGTCGCGCGCGGTGGTCGACACCCAGCTGCTCCGGCGCGCGTCCGCGGCGTCCACGCTGGCCGCGTCCGGCGTGCTGGACCCGGTCAGCTCGGTGCTCGTCGGCGAGGCGTCCTGGGCGTCGATCGCCGCGGGCTCGCCGCAGACCCAGGGCATGGCCCGGCTGCCGGACGAGCTGGGCGGCGCCGACCGCCCGGGGACCGCGTCCGGGGACCGCGGCCTGGTGGAGAGCGAGCTGTCGGCGACGCTGCGCGAGGCGCTGGCGGACGCGGACGAGGTCGCCGCGCTGCGCGAGGAGCCGGGCGCCGACGAGCTGCTCGACGCCCTCGCCGACGCCTGGTACCGGGTGCAGCTGGCGCGGCGGTTCCACAACGAGGCGGTCGCGCAGGCGCAGCGGATGCGGCGCGGCTGGGCCGTGCGCACGCTGCGCCTGGCCGGCCGGGCGCCGATGCCGCAGACCCTGGAGCTCGACGACGCCTGGCCGCCCGCGCTCGGCCGGCCCGGCCGCCCGCCGGCGTCCTGACCGTCGCCGCGCGCGACTACGATGGGCGGTGGAACCTCCCACCCCTTTCGTCGAACTGCGAGGACCAGTCAGTGACCAGCGACACCAGCCAGCCCAGCACCGCCGCCGACGTGCCCGCGGTCGGCACCGCCCGCGTCAAGCGCGGCATGGCGGAGATGCTCAAGGGCGGCGTGATCATGGACGTCGTCACGGCCGAGCAGGCCAAGATCGCCGAGGACGCCGGCGCGGTCGCGGTCATGGCCCTCGAGCGGGTGCCCGCCGACATCCGCGCCCAGGGCGGCGTGGCCCGGATGAGCGACCCCGACCTGATCGACGCGATCGTCAGCACCGTCTCCATCCCGGTGATGGCCAAGGCCCGCATCGGCCACTTCGTCGAGGCGCAGGTGCTGCAGAGCCTGGGCGTGGACTACGTGGACGAGTCCGAGGTGCTCACCCCGGCCGACTACGCGCACCACATCGACAAGTGGCAGTTCACGGTGCCGTTCGTCTGCGGCGCGACCAACCTGGGCGAGGCCCTGCGCCGGATCACCGAGGGCGCGGCGATGATCCGCTCCAAGGGCGAGGCCGGCACCGGTGACGTCTCGAACGCCACCACGCACATGCGCACCATCCGCGACGAGATCCGCCGCCTGTCCTCGCTGCCCGAGGACGAGCTGTTCCTCGCCGCCAAGGAGCTGCAGGCGCCGTACGACCTCGTGGTCGAGGTGGCGCGCGCCGGCAAGCTGCCCGTCGTGCTGTTCACCGCGGGCGGCATCGCCACCCCGGCGGACGCCGCGATGATGCGCCAGCTCGGCGCGGAGGGCGTGTTCGTCGGCTCGGGCATCTTCAAGTCCGGCAACCCGGCCGAGCGCGCCGCCGCGATCGTCAAGGCGACGACGTTCTACGACGACCCCGACGTGATCGCGAAGGTCTCCCGCGGCCTCGGCGAGGCGATGGTCGGCATCAACGTGGACGACGTCCCGGTGCCGCACCGCCTGGCCGAGCGCGGCTGGTGACCCTCCCGCAGCCGGCCGACGGCCCGCCGACCCCCGCGGGGGACGGCGGGCCGTCGTCGTCGGGCGCCTCGGCGCTGGGCCCGGACTGGGTGCTGGGCGACGACGGGCTGCGGTTCCGGCGCGCCGCCCGGGTGCTGCTGCTCGACGCCGAGGACCGGCTGCTGCTGGTGCGCGGGCACGACGCCGACCAGCCCGAGCGGTCGTGGTGGTTCACCGTGGGCGGCGGCATGGACCCGGGGGAGGACGAGCGCGCGGCCGCGCTGCGCGAGCTGCGCGAGGAGACGGGCCTGGTGCTCGACGCCGACGCCCTCGTCGGCCCGGTGCTGACCCGCTCGGCGGTGTTCGACTTCTTCGCCGAGCGCTGCCGGCAGGAGGAGACCTTCTTCCTGGCGCGCGTCGCCGGCGCGCTGGACACCGACGCGGTCGCCCGGGACGGGTGGACCGACGTCGAGCTCGACCTGCTCGACGAGCTGCGCTGGTGGCACCTCGACGACCTGGCGCACGAGACCCGGGAGGTGTTCCCGGAGGGGCTCGCGGACCTGGTCCGGCCGCTGCTCGGGGGGTGGGACGGGGTGACCCGGCACCTGGGGGAGCAGCTCGACCGCTGATTTCCGTACCGGGGAGTAACTTCCGGGCTCCGAACTCGGATAGGGTGCGCCGGTGCCCACCTCGACGTCGCCCGCCACCCGCATCCACCGCAGCGGCATCCGCACGCTGATGGAGCTCGCCATGCGCGACCCCGAGGCGATCCGGCTGGAGATCGGCGAGCCCGACGTGCCGACCCCGGCGCACGTGGTCGCCGCCGCCGGCCGGGACGCCGCCGCGGGGCACACCGGGTACACGTCGAGCACCGGCACGCCGGAGCTGCGCGCCGCGCTGGCCGAGAAGGTGCGCCGGGTGAACGGGCTCGACGTCACCGCCGCGGACGTCGTCGTCACGCACGGGGCGATGCACGGCCTCGCGATGGCGATCACGGCGCTCGCCGGGCCGGGGGACCAGGTCCTGCTGCCGGACCCGGAGTTCCCGAACTGGCGGATGGCGGCCGTGGCCGCGGGCGTGGACGTCGCGACCTACCCGGCGCACGCCGCGCACGGCTTCGTGCCGGCGCTGGCGGACATCGAGGCCGCGATCACGTCGGCCACCCGCGCGGTCGTGGTGTGCTCGCCGAACAACCCGACCGGCGCGATGTACCCGCCGGAGCTGCTCGCGGGCGTCGTCGAGCTCGCGCGCCGGCACGACCTGTGGGTGCTGTCCGACGAGTGCTACGAGGCGATCACCTTCGACGCCCCGCACGTCAGCCCGGCGACGTTCGACACCGACGGCCGGGTCGTCACGTTCTTCAGCTTCTCCAAGACCTACGCGATGACCGGCTGGCGGCTCGGCTACGTGGTGGCCCGCGACCCGGGCGTGGTCGACCTGCTCGGCCAGGTCGCCGAGGCCACCGTCGCGTGCCCCTCCTCGGTCAGCCAGCGCGCGGCCCTGGCCGCGGTCACCGGGCCGCAGGACGACGTGGTCGCCGCCGTGGCGTCCTACCGGGAGCGCCGGGACGCCGCCACCGCGCTGCTCACCGCGCGCGGCGTGCCGTCGGTGCGGCCGGCCGGCGCCTTCTACCTCATGGTCGACGTGTCCGCGGCGACCACCGACTCCGAGGCGTTCGCGCTGCGGCTGCTGGACGAGCGGCACGTCGCGGTGTCGCCGGGCAGCGCGTTCGGCGCGGCCGGCGAGGGCATGGTCCGCGTGTCGCTCGCGGCCGAGCGGTCCGCGCTGCTCGAGGGGCTGGGCCGGCTGGCCGACCTGGTCGCCGACTGGGAGGACGTCGAGGTCCCGGCGGTCGCCGCGCGGGCCGTCGCCGCCGATTCGTAGGATGAGCGGGTGACGACCACCCCCACGATCGGTGTCCTCGCCCTGCAGGGCGACGTCCGCGAGCACCTGGCCGCGCTGCGCGCCAGCGGTGCCGACGCGGTCCCCGTCCGCCGCGAGTCCGAGCTGGACGCCGTCGACGGCCTGGTGCTGCCCGGCGGCGAGTCCACCACCATCGACAAGCTGCTGCGCGCGTTCGACCTGGACGGCCCGGTGCGCGAGCGCCTCGCCGGCGGGATGCCCGCGTACGGGTCCTGCGCCGGGATGATCCTGCTCGCGGACCGGATCGTCGGCGGGGTGGACGGCCAGCGGACCCTCGGCGGGATGGACGTCACCGTCCGCCGCAACGCCTTCGGGCGCCAGGTCGACTCGTTCGAGACCGACCTGCGGATCGACGGCGTCCCGGAGACGGACGAGGACCCGGTGCACGCCGTGTTCATCCGCGCGCCGTGGGTCGACGAGCTCGGCCCGGCCGCCACGGCCCTGGCCCGCGTGGAGTCGGGGCCCGCCGCCGGTAGGATCGTCGCGGTGCGGCAGGGCCCGCTGCTCGCCACGTCCTTCCACCCGGAGGTGACGGGGGACACGCGGGTGCACCGGCTGTTCGTCGAGATGGTCCGCGACGCCACCTGAGCGCGTGCACCGCGGCGGGGTCCCGCCGCGTCGCGCGGCCGGGGCCCGCGCGCCGAGACGCTGGAACGAGAGGGTACGAAGCGATGTCGGGTCACTCCAAGTGGGCCACCACGAAGCACAAGAAGGCCGTGATCGACGCGAAGCGCGGCAAGCTCTTCGCGAAGCTGATCAAGAACATCGAGGTGGCCGCCCGCACGGGCGGCGGTGACCCCGCGGGCAACCCGACGCTGTTCGACGCCATCCAGAAGGCCAAGAAGACGTCGGTCCCGAACGACAACATCGAGCGCGCGGTCAAGCGCGGCTCCGGCGCCGAGGCCGGTGGCGCGGACTACCAGACGATCATGTACGAGGGCTACGGCCCCGGCGGCATCGCCGTCCTGGTCGAGTGCCTCACCGACAACCGGAACCGCGCCGCCGCGGACGTCCGCGTCGCGTTCACCCGCAGCGGCGGCCAGATGGCCGACCCCGGCTCGGTGGCGTACCTGTTCTCCCGCAAGGGCGTCGTGATGGTCCCGAAGGAGGGCACCACCGAGGACGACGTGATGCTCACGGTGCTCGAGGCGGGCGCCGAGGAGGTCAACGACGCGGGCGACTCCTACGAGGTGCTGTCCGAGGCCACCGACCTGGTCGCCGTGCGCACGGCGCTGCAGGACGCCGGCATCGAGTACGACTCCGCGGACACCGTGTTCTACCCGGCCACGCAGATCGAGGTGGACGCCGAGGGCGCCCGCAAGATCCTCCGGCTGATCGACGCGCTCGAGGACTCGGACGACGTGCAGAACGTCTACGCGAACTTCGACGCCTCCGACGAGGTCATGGCGGAGCTCGAGGACGACTGAGCCCGCGCGCGCCGCGCCACCCGACGCCCCGCCCGGCCCGTGCCGCGCGGGGCGTCGGCGCGTCCGGGCCGGACCGGGGGCCCGGGCTGGGAGGATGGGCGCGTGCGCGTACTCGGAGTGGACCCCGGCCTGACCCGCTGCGGGCTGGGCGTGGTCGACGGGCTGCCGGGCCGGCGGGTGCGGATGGTCGCGGTGGGCGTCGCGCAGAGCCCGCCGACCGACGACATCGACCAGCGGCTGCTGGTGATCGCCGCGCGGATCGACGACTGGCTCGAGGAGCACGCGCCCGACGCGCTCGCCGTCGAGCGGGTGTTCGCCCAGCACAACGTGCGCACCGTGATGGGCACCGCGCAGGTCGCCGGGATCGCGATGCTCGCGGCCGCCCGGCGCCGGATCCCGGTCGCGATGCACACCCCGTCCGAGGTCAAGGCCGCCGTCACCGGCAACGGGCGCGCGGACAAGCCGCAGGTGCAGTCGATGGTCGCCCGGCTGCTCTCGCTCGACGAGCTGCCGAAGCCGGCCGACGCCGCGGACGCGCTCGCGCTGGCCATCTGCCACCTGTGGCGGCCCGCCGGCGCGGTCGGCGCCCCGCAGCGCGCCCCGGGGTCGATGACGGCCGCGCAGCGGGCGTGGGCCGCGGCCGAGCAGGCGTCCCGCCGGGTGCGCGCCTGACCCTCGGGCGTCCGGTCGTGCGTCGGGTCGCGCGTCCGGGCGCGGGTGCGGCGGCGTCCCGCGCCGCGCGCGTGTCGTTCGTACAGGTGTTCGGCCCCGTGGCAGACTGCTGCGCGACGTCCGACGGGAAGGAGCCGGTGTGATCGCCTCGGTGCACGGGACGGTGCGGGCCGTGCGGCTCGACGCCGCCGTGGTGGAGGTCGGTGGGGTGGGCATGCTCGTGCAGGCCACCCCGGCGACGCTGGCCGGCCTGCGGGTGGGCCAGCAGGCCACGCTGCACACCACGCTGGTGGTGCGCGAGGACTCGCTCACCCTGTTCGGCTTCGCCGACGACGACGAGCGCGAGGTGTTCGAGGTCGTGCAGCAGGTCAGCGGCGTCGGGCCGCGGCTCGCGCTCGCGATGCTCGCCGTGCACACCCCGGACGGGCTGCGCCGGGCGGTCGCCGCGGAGGACCTGGCGGCGCTGAAGCGGGTGCCGGGCATCGGGCAGAAGGGCGCGCAGCGGATCGTGCTGGAGCTCGCCGACCGCCTGGGGGCGCCGGCGACGGTGTCCGGTACCGGCGCCGTCGTGCCCGCGGGCCCCGCCGACCGCCGCGACCAGGTGGTCGACGCGCTGGTCGGGCTGGGGTGGAACCAGAAGGCGGCGCAGGACGCCGTCGTCACGGTGCTGGACGGCAGCGAGGAGCCGGTGGGGGAGGCCGAGGTCGCGGGCGTGCTGCGCGCGGCGCTGCGGACCCTGGGCGGCGGCCGTGGCTGACGAGCGGGACGGGCACCCCGACCTGGGCGTCGAGCCGGCGCTGGACGACTCCGTGGTCCGCGCCGGCGCCGACGAGCTCGAGCGGGCCGCCGAGGCGGCGCTGCGCCCCCGGCACCTCGCGGAGTTCGTCGGCCAGCGGGTGGTCCGCGAGCAGCTGTCCCTGGTGCTGGAGGCCGCCGTCGGCCGCGGCCGCGCGCCCGACCACGTGCTGCTGTCCGGGCCGCCCGGGCTGGGCAAGACCACGCTCGCGATGATCATCGCGGCGGAGCTCGGCACGTCGCTGCGCGTCACCAGCGGTCCCGCGATCCAGCACGCCGGCGACCTCGCCGCGATCCTGTCCTCGCTCGAGGAGGGCGAGGTGCTGTTCCTCGACGAGATCCACCGCCTCGCGCGGCCCGCGGAGGAGCTGCTGTACGTCGCGATGGAGGACTTCCGGGTCGACGTGGTGGTGGGCAAGGGGGCCGGCGCGAGCGCCATCCCGCTGTCGCTGCCGCCGTTCACCGTGGTCGGCGCGACCACCCGCGCGGGGCTGCTGCCCGCGCCGCTGCGGGACCGGTTCGGGTTCACCGGCCACCTCGACTTCTACGCCGACGACGAGCTGGAGCGCGTGCTGCTCCGGTCGGCCGGCCTGCTCGGCGTGCCGCTGGCGCCCGAGGCGGCCGCCGAGATCGCCTCCCGGTCCCGGGGCACGCCCCGGATCGCCAACCGGCTGCTGCGCCGGGTGCGCGACTGGGCGCAGGTGCGCGGCGACGGCACGCTGTCGCTGGCCGCGGCGCGCGCGGCGCTCGAGGTCTACGAGGTGGACCGGCGCGGGCTGGACCGCCTGGACCGGTCGGTGCTCACCGCGCTGTGCACCCGGTTCGGCGGCGGCCCCGTCGGGCTCACCACCCTGGCGGTGGCCGTCGGCGAGGAGCCGGAGACGGTGGAGACGGTCGCCGAGCCGTTCCTGGTGCGCGAGGGCCTGATCGGCCGGACCCCGCGGGGCCGGGTCGCGACGCCCGACGCCTGGGCGCACCTCGGGCTCACCCCGCCGCTGCCGACGGGCACGCTGTTCGGCTGACGCCCGCGCGGGTGCGAGAGCGGGAACCCCCGCGCCCGCGCGGTCGTTAGGAGCCCCGAGCCGTGGCGCCTAGACTGCGGCCGACGTCAGACACCATCAGGAGCTGTTCTTCGTGGACCCCACCTTCCTCATCATCCTCGTGATCGCCCTCGGGGCCATGTTCCTCATGTCGAACCGGACGCGGAAGGCGCAGCGGGAGCAGCTCAGCTTCCGCGACAACCTGCAGCCCGGCCAGGAGGTCATGACCGGCTCCGGGATGTACGGCGTGGTGGTCGACGTGGACGGCGACGTCGTGACGCTGGAGTCCACGCCGGGCAACCGGTCGCGCTGGCTGAAGGCCGCCATCGCGCGGCTGGAGACGCCGCCGGTCGCGGCGCCCGACGAGGCCGAGGACGCGGACGAGGTCGAGGACGCCGAGTGGCGCGACGAGCCGGGCGCGGTCCCGCCGGGCCGGATCGACGTGCCGGACGACCTGTCCTCGCTGCAGCCGCCGCGCGACGGCGACCGGGACGACGAGGGCCCGGGCACGACCAAGAAGTAGTCGAGGGGAGCCGGCCCCCGCCGAGGGGGCCGGTGCGCCCACCACCCGTACCGCCCGCCGCCCGCGGGCGGTACGCGCACGAGAGAAGACGATCCGTTGGCCCCACCCTCCCGCCGCCGGCACCCGGCGCGCACGCTGCTCACGCTGGCCGTCATCACCCTCGCCGTCTTCGGCGCGGTACTCGCCGGCACGCGGTTCTCCGACGCGACGTGGACCCCGAAGCTCGCGCTCGACCTCGAGGGCGGCACGCAGTTGATCCTCGCGCCGGTCGCCCAGGACGAGTCCCGCGTGACGTCCGAGACGATCAACCAGGCGATCGAGGTCATCCGGCAGCGCGTCGACTCCTCGGGCGTCGCCGAGGCCGAGATCACCAGCCAGGGCGGGTCGAACATCGTCGTCGCGCTGCCCGGGCGCCCCAGCGAGGAGACGCTGGACCTCGTCCGCACCTCCGCGCAGATGGAGTTCCGGCCGGTCCTCACCTACGCCGCTCCCCAGCCCACCGCCACGCCGACCGACGCCGCGACGGCGGGCGCCTCCGCCGCGCCGACCGGCGACGCGGCCGGGGACGACGCGGCGGCCGCCGCCGAGGAGCCCTCGGACGAGCCGACCAAGGAGGCGCCGGACTCGCCGAGCGACGCCGCGTACTACATCACCCCGGCGGTCCAGGCGCGGTTCGACGCGCTCGACTGCACGGACCCGGCCAACCTCACCGGCGGCCAGGAGGCCCCGGCCGACCGCGCGCTGGTCACCTGCGACCCCGAGGGCACGCTGAAGTACGTCCTCGGCCCGGTCGAGGTCGAGGGCGCGCGGATCTCGAACGCGAGCTCCGGCCTGCAGGTCAGCCAGTCCGGCGCGGTCACCAACAACTGGGCGGTGAACCTGGAGTTCGACGGGCCGGGCACCCGCGAGTTCACCGAGGTCACCACGCGCCTGCAGGGGCTGACGTCCCCGCAGAACCAGTTCGCCATCGTCCTGGACGGCCTGGTCATCTCGGCGCCCAGCCTCGACCCCGGCGTGATCATCTCCGACGGCAAGGCCGAGATCACCGGGCAGTTCACCCGGGACAGCTCGACCGCCCTCGCGAACCAGCTGAAGTTCGGCGCGCTGCCGCTCAGCTTCGACGTGCAGAGCGAGGAGCAGATCTCCGCCACGCTCGGCTCCGAGCAGCTGGAGAAGGGCCTGATCGCCGGCCTCATCGGCCTGCTGCTGGTCGTCGTGTACTCGCTGTTCCAGTACCGCGCGCTCGGCCTGGTGACCGTCGCGTCGCTCGCCATCGCCGCGGTGCTCACCTACGGCGTGATCACGCTGCTGTCGTGGACGCAGGGCTACCGCCTGTCGCTGCCCGGCGTCGCCGGCCTGATCGTGGCCATCGGCATCACCGCGGACTCGTTCATCGTGTACTTCGAGCGCATCCGCGACGAGCTGCGCGAGGGCCGCACCCTCGTGGCCGCCGTGGACCGCGGCTGGGAGCGCGCGCGCCGCACGATCCTGGCGTCCGACGCGGTGAACTTCCTCGCCGCCGTGGTGCTCTACTTCCTGGCCGTCGGCTCGGTGCGCGGCTTCGCGTTCACGCTCGGCCTGACCACGCTGCTCGACCTGCTGATCGTCTTCACCTTCACGCACCCGGTGATGCAGCTCGTGGCGCGCACGCGGTTCTTCGGCTCCGGCCACCCGCTGTCCGGCCTGGACCCGCGCCGCCTCGGCGCCGCGGGCGGCACCCGCTACGTGGGCCGCGGCCGGGTGGCCACGGGCCGCCGCGCGGAGGCCGAGCCGGCCGCCGAGGGCGCGCCCGCGTCCCTGGACGCGCCGACCTCCACCCTGGTCGCCGCGCCCGCCGCCGGCGGCACCATCGCCGAGCGCCGCGCCGCCGCCCGTGCCGCGGCCGCCGCGGCCGCGCAGCCGACCGACGACGACACCAGCACCGACGCGACCGGCGAGGGCTCCGCCCGGCGCACCGAGGGGAGCGAGGCCTGATGGCCGTCAATCTCGCCCAGTGGGGCAACGACCTCTACACCGGCCGCCGCTCCTACGACATCGTCGGGCGCCGGCGGCTCTGGTTCACCATCGCGGGTGCGCTCGTGGTGCTGTCCGCGATCCTGCTCTTCACGCCCGGCCTGCAGGCGGGCATCGAGTTCCGCGGCGGCTCGGAGTTCACGGTGTCCAACG
>JAPSIJ010000584.1 GCA_031178805.1 Cellulomonas sp.
AGATCGGCTACCTCGCCACCTCCGGCGACGTGCTGGCGTTCGTGGACGACGACGCGTTCGCCGAGCCGGACTGGCTGGACGAGATCGTGCTGCCGTACGCCGACCCGGAGGTGGTCGGCGTCGGCGGGCGCGCGCTGAACGGCATCCCCGACGAGGACGTCACCGGCCTGGGCAACATCGGCCGGTTCCTGCCCGACGGCACCCTCACGGGCAACTTCGCCGCCGACCCGGGCCGGGTCGTCACCGTCGACCACCTGCTCGGCGCGAACATGTCGTTCCGCCGCTCCGCGCTCGACGCGATCGGCGGCATCCGCGGCAACTACCCCGGCACCTGCCTGTGCGAGGAGTCCGACATCTCGCTGCGGCTCACCGCGGCGGGCGGCCGGCTGGTCTACGCCCCGCGCGCGGTGGTGCACCACGTCGCCGCGCCCTACGGCATCGGCGGGCGGCGGTTCGACCGGCGCTACCAGTACTACGCGCGCCGGAACCACGTCGTGATGCTGGCGCGGAACTACGGCTTCGGCGCCCCGGTGCTGCGCCGGTACCTCGTCACGTCGCTCAAGGCGCAGGTCGCCGCGCTCCGGTCCGCCGGCCGGCGGGCGCTGGGCCGGCCCGGCGCCTTCGGCGAGCTGCCCACCACCCGCGAGCGCCTGATGGCCCCCGCGGTGCTCACCCGGATCGGCGCGGACCTGCTCGGCCTGGCCGCGGGGTTCCCCGCCGCGGCGAGCGCCCGCGCCCAGGACCGCCGCGACGGCGTCGCCACCCCCGACCCGGCGCGCCGCGCCGTCGCGCCCGCCGGGGCCGCCGCGTGAGCCGGGTGGTCGTGGTCGGCTCGGGCATCGTCGGGCTCGCCGTCGCCGCGCGGCTCGCCGCCCGCGGCGACGAGGTGACCGTGCTGGACAAGGAGGACGGCCTGGCGCAGCACCAGACCGGCCGCAACTCCGGGGTCATCCACTCCGGGCTGTACTACCCGCCGGGCAGCCTCAAGGCCACGATGGCCGTCGCCGGGGCCCGCTCGATGACCGCGTACGCCCGGGAGAAGGGCGTGCCCGTCGACGTCTGCGGCAAGCTGGTCGTCGCCACGTCGCAGGCCGAGGTGCCGCAGCTCGAGAAGCTCGCCGCCCGCGCCGAGGCCAACGGCGTCCCCGCGCGCCGGCTCGGCCCCGACGAGGCCCGGGAGCACGAGCCGCACGTCCGCGCCGTCGCCGCCCTCCGGGTGGAGACCACCGGCGTCGTCGACTACCCCGCCGTGTGCCGCGCGCTCGCCGCCGACGTCGAGGCCGCCGGCGGGCGCATCGTGCTCGGCGAGGAGGTCGTCGCCGCGCGCACCGTCCCGGACGCCCCCGGCCGCGCCGGCCGGGTGGAGATCCGCACCACGCGCGCGGACCGGGAGGCCGACGCGCTGGTGGTGTGCGCCGGCCTGCACGCCGACCGCGTCGCGCGCGCCTGCGGCCTCGACCCCGAGGCCCGGATCGTGCCGTTCCGCGGCGAGTACTTCGAGCTGACCCCCGAGGCCGGCGAGCAGGTCCGCGGGCTGATCTACCCGGTGCCGGACCCGCGGTTCCCGTTCCTCGGGGTGCACCTGACCCGCGGCGTCGAGGGGCACGTGCACGCCGGCCCGAACGCCGTGCTGGCGCTGGCCCGCGAGGGCTACACCTGGTCCGACGTCTCGCCGCGCGACCTGGCCGACTCGCTCGCCTGGCCGGGGCTGTGGCGGCTCGCCGCGCGCAACCTCGTGCCCGGCGCGGCGGAGGTCGGCCGGTCGCTGTCCCGGCACGCGTTCGCGCGCAGCCTCGCCCGCCTGGTCCCCGGCATCACCGCCGCCGACCTGGTCCCCGC
>JAPSIJ010000585.1 GCA_031178805.1 Cellulomonas sp.
CCGTCGACCCCGTCGACCCCGTCGACGTCGCGGACCCGCTGCGCCGCCTGGTCGCGGTGATGGACCGGCTGCGGTCGCCGGGCGGCTGCCCGTGGGACGCGGAGCAGACGCACGCCAGCCTGGTGCCGTACGTGCTGGAGGAGGCGTACGAGGTCGCCGACGCCGTGGAGCACGGCGACCGCGCGCACCTGCGCGAGGAGCTCGGCGACCTGCTGCTGCAGGTGGTGTTCCACGCCCGGATCGCCCAGGAGGACCCCGCCGAGCCGTGGGGCGTCGACGAGGTGGCCGCGGACCTGGTCGCCAAGCTGGTGCGCCGGCACCCGCACGTCTTCGCCGCGGACGCCGCGGCCACGTCGGGCACCGCGGGCACCGCGGACGCCGTGACCGACGCCGACGGCGTGAACCGGCAGTGGGACCGGATCAAGCAGGACGAGAAGCAGCGGGAGTCCGTGCTGGACGGCGTCCCGCTGGCGCTCGGGGCGCTGGCGCGCGCGCAGAAGGTCGCGGGCCGCGCGGAGCGGTCCGGGCTGGCCGCGGCGGCCCCGCCCCCGGCGGGCGACGGCCTCGGCGACCGGCTGCTCGCGCTGGTGCTCGAGGCCCGGGCCGCCGGGCAGGACGCCGAGGGCGAGCTCCGGCGCGCCACCGCCGGCTGGGAGGCGCGGCTGCGCGCCGCCGAGGCCCCGGACACCTGATCCGCCCTGGCCGCAGGCCCTAGGTCCGGGACGCCGGGGGACCGCGGGGCGCAGGATGGTCCCGACCCGCGCCGGGAGCGGGACGGACGTGCGCGCCCGGCGCCGCCGGCGGACGAGGAGGATCGATGCGGATCGGTGTCCCGAGGGAGAGCAGCCCGGGGGAGCGGCTGGTGGCGGCGACGCCGACCACCGTCGCGCAGCTCGCGGCGCTCGGTCACGAGGTCGTCGTCGAGCGCGGCGCGGGGACGGCGGCGTCCTTCCCCGACGACGCCTACGCGGCGGCGGGCGCGGCCCTGGGCGACGCGGCGGAGGTGTGGGGCAGCGACGTCGTCACCGCGGTGAACGCGCCGTCCGACGCCGAGGTCGCGGCCCTGGCCCCCGGCGCGACGCTGGTCGCGATGCTCGCGCCGGCCGCGCACCCCGAGCGGGTCGAGGCGCTCGCGGCCCGCGGGGTGACCGCGCTCGCGCTCGACGCGGTGCCGCGGATCTCGCGCGCGCAGGCGCTCGACGTGCTGAGCACGCTGTCCAACGTCGCCGGGTACCGCGGCGTGATCGAGGCCGCCGAGGAGTACGGCGGCATGTTCACCGGGCAGGTGACCGCGGCGGGCAAGACCGCGCCGGCCACCGTGTTCGTGATCGGCGCGGGCGTGGCCGGCCTGGCCGCCATCGGCGCGGCCGTCAGCCTCGGCGCGCAGGTCCGGGCGTACGACGTGCGGCCGGAGGTCGGCGAGCAGATCGAGTCGATGGGCGCGACGTTCGTGCAGGCGCGCGCCGCCCAGCAGGAGGTCAGCGCCGACGGCTACGCCAGCGCGCTCACCGAGGAGCAGGAGCGCGCCACCGCGGAGATGTACGCCGCCGAGACCGCCCGCGCCGACATCGTCATCACCACCGCCCTGGTCCGCGGCCGCGCGCCGCGCACGATCGACGCCGCGATGGTGGCGGCGATGCGCCCGGGCAGCGTGGTGGTCGACCTCGCGGCGTCCGGCGGCGGCAACTGCGAGGTCACCGTCCCGGGGCAGAAGGTGGTCACCGCGAACGGCGTGACGGTCCTGGGGTACACCGACCTGGCCGGCCGGATGGCGCGGCACACCTCCCAGCTGTTCGGCACCAACGTGGTGAACCTGCTCCGGCTGCTGACGCCCGC
>JAPSIJ010000586.1 GCA_031178805.1 Cellulomonas sp.
TACCTGCTGCGGCTCGCCGACGTGCTCGGCGTGGACGTGCTCGCGGCGACGCTCGCCAAGCAGGCGGAGGCCCGCCGGCGGTTCCCCGTGGCCGACGTGCGCGGGGTGGCACCGCGGAAGGAGTGAGCCGCCGAGCGTCCGCCAGACGGGTGAACGCCGCCTACGGGCCGCTGTCGGGACTCAGCGGCAGCGCCCGTCACGCCGATGTCCCGGGTGACGGGCGCGCAGATGCGCCCGCGGAGCAGGGGGCTTCTGATGGCACGCACCTTCAATCCCGCGCCCGGCTGGCCGCCGGTGCCCGACGGCTGGACACCCGGTCCCGAGTGGCAGCCGGACCCGTCCTGGCCCTCCGCACCCGACGGCTGGCCGATGTGGCTCGAGGGCGAGGACCGGCCCGCCCAGCGCACGCGTCGTCGGTCGGCTGCGCTGGTCGGCGGGGGGCTTGTGGTCGGGTTGGTCGTCGGCCTCGGTCTCGGCCTCGGCGGCTCCGCGGCAGCCGGCTCGGACGAGCGCGCCGCGGTGACGGCGGAGCAGGAGCGGCTGGCCACGTGGGACGCCGAGCTCGTCGCGCGGGCCGACGAGGTCACCGCCGCGGAAGCGGAGACGGCCGAGCGCCAGGCGGCAGCCGAGGCGGCAGAGACCGACGCGAAGAACGCGACCGACGCGAACTCCGCCCGCGCGGATGAGCTCGCGGCCCTGCAGGCGCAGCTGGATCAGCGCGCCGCGGACCTGGACGCGACGGCGGGGGCGCTGGCCGCCCGGGAGTCCGAGGTCGCGAGCCGCGAGGCGGCAGCCGCCGCGGCCGCCCCGCCGGCCGGCGCAGCCACGTCCACCGCACCGTCCGGCTCGGCCTACTACGCCAACTGCGACGCGGCCCGCGCAGCGGGAGCTGCTCCCGTCCGCGTCGGTGACCCCGGGTACCGCGCCGGACTGGACCGTGACGGCGACGGGGTGGGCTGCGAGTAGCGCAGGTCAGCGGGGCGGCGCGTCGTCTGCGGTCGCGCGCCGCCGCGGCAGGCCGATCCGGTCCAGGTCCCGCGCCACGCGCACGACGGCGTCGCCGGCCGTCGCCCGGGCCTGGGCGGCCAGCGGCTCCAGGTCGGTGTAGCGGCCGGAGAAGTGCGTCAGCACCAGGGTCCGGGCCCGGCCCGCCGCGGCGAGCGCCCCGGCCTGCCCGGCGGTGAGGTGCCGGTACGCCTCGGCGAGGTCGGCGTCCTCGTCGGCGAAGGTGCACTCGGCCAGCAGCAGGTCGGCGTCCTCGGCGAGCGCCTCGGCGCCCGGGCAGGGCGCGGTGTCCATCACGACGGCGACGCGCTGGCCCCGGCGCGGGACGCTGACGTCCTCGAGCCGCACGCCCCCGTGCCGCCCGGTGCGCTGCAGCTCGCCCACGGCCGGCCCGGCGATGCCCGCGGCGGCGAGCCGGTCCGGCAGCAGCGTGCGGCCGTCCGGCTCGGCGACCCGGTAGCCGAACGTGGCCACCCGGTGCCGCAGCGGCTCGACGCTGAGCCCGTCGGCGATCTCGCCCGCCGTGTCGTGCGGGTGCAGCCGCAGGTCCAGGCCGGGGGTGGCGAGGCCGACCAGGGCCCGGACGACGGCCTCGCCCTCCGCGGGGTAGTGCAGGTGCACGGGGTGCTGCACGCCGTCGAGCACCAGCCGGGACAGCACGCCCGGCAGGCCGAGGGAGTGGTCGCCGTGCACGTGCGTCAGGCAGATCCGCGTGATGGACGGCGGGGCGACGCCGGCGAGCGTGAGCTGGCGCTGCGTGCCCTCCCCCGGGTCGAACAGCAGCCCCTCGGCGTCCCAGCGCAGCAGGTAGCCGTTGTGGTTGCGCGT
>JAPSIJ010000587.1 GCA_031178805.1 Cellulomonas sp.
ACCTGGGGCGTGGACCTGCACGGGGACGAGGGCAAGACCGTGTGGTTCCTGGTCGACCCCGAGTCCGACGACTGACGGACGCGCTCGCCGCCGGCTGACCCGGCCGCCCGGGTCGCGCGCGCTCAGGCGCGGCGCGCCGGCCGCCCGTCGAGGGCCAGGTCCACGACCAGCGCCCGGTGGTCGGACATGCCGGTGTCCACGGCGACCGGCTCGCTCGACGGCGCGACCGGCCCGTCCAGCAGCACGTGGTCGATCTGCCGGTCCGGCACCGAGACCGGGAACGTGTTCACCCGCCCCACCGACCGCCAGCCGGTGACGCGCTGCGGGGTGGCGCCCTCGAGGTTGAGGTCGCCGGTCACGGCGAGCGGCCGGGGGAGCGCGTGGCAGGCGCGGACCAGGTGGCGCAGCTGCACGACGTTCCACCCGGTGATGAAGGTCAGGTGGGTCGCCACCACGGTCAGCGGCCCCTCGGGCGTCTCGACCACGGCCGCCAGGGCGGCCCTCTGCTCGTCCTGCACGAGCGAGGGGCGGCGGCTGCCGCGGTGCACGATCGGCACCCGCCGGCGCAGCGTCGGCAGCGTGAGCACCCGCCAGGTGCTCACCGGGTACCGGCTGAGCAGCGCGATCCCGTAGGCGGCGGCGTTCGGCTGGTCCTCGCCGGTCGCCGCGGTCCACGTCCCGGGGTGCCCGTGCAGCGTGGCGACGAACCGGTGGTGCGTCGCGCCCATCGCCTCCGCGGCGACCGCGGTCAGGTCCGCCTGGTGCGAGCGCGGCTGGTCCCGGTCCACCTCCTGGAGCGCGACGACGTCGGCGTCCAGCCCGCCGACCGCGCCGGCGAACCGGTCGAGGTCCACCTTGCCGTCGCTGAGGCCACGCCCGTGCAGGATGTTGAAGGTCGCGAGTCGCACGTCGGCGATTCTTCCCGTCGTCCTGCGGACGCGCGCGTCGTCGTGCACCATCCATGCCATGAACTCCGACGCCGCGACCGCAGCCGGGGCCGGCATCGGCCCCGGCAACGCCGCCCCGCCCGACCCCCGCACCGCCCTGCAGGACGCCCTGCGGATGGCCGCCGTGGCCCTCGAGGACGCGGGCATCCCGTTCGCCCTGGTCGGCGGGTACGCCGCGTGGGCGCGGGGGGCGCCGGAGCCCGACCACGACGCCGACTTCGCGATCACGGAGGAGGACGTGCCCCGCGCGCAGGAGGCGCTGGCCGCGGCGGGCCTCGAGGTCCGCGAGCCCGCCGAGAACTGGCTGTTCAAGGCGTTCCACCACGGCGCGCTGGTCGACATCCTGTTCCGGATGGTGGGCGAGCCGATCAGCAGGGAGATGCTGGACCGCAGCGACACCATGGAGGTGCTCGCCGTCCGGATGCCCGTGCTGGACGCGACGGACATCATCTCGGCGAAGATGCGCGTGCTGGGGGAGCACTACTGCGACTTCACGCGGATGATCGCGATGGTGCGGGCGCTGCGCGAGCAGGTCGACTGGGAGCGGGTGCGCACCGAGACCGCGGAGACGCCGTACGGGCGCGCGTTCCTGCTGCTGGTGCACGAGCTGGGCATCTCCCCGGTGGGCCCCGAGCCGCGCTGAGCGCTCCCGCGCGCGCGGCGGGCGCGCCCCGTGCAAGGACCGGCCGCCCCGCGACACAGTGGGGGTACCGAGCCGGACCCGGCCGGACCCGACCCGAGGGGGACGCGTGCGCACCCGCGACGAGCCTGCCGCCCGACCGGCGACCGAGCCGGTCCGCGACGACGCGTGGTTCGAGGAGCTGTTCCGCGCGCACGCCCCGGCGGTGCACCGCTACCTGCTCCGGCGCGGCGCGGG
>JAPSIJ010000588.1 GCA_031178805.1 Cellulomonas sp.
CCAGGCGGTGCTGTTCACGGACGCGGCCGCGCTGCGCGCCGAGCTCGAGGCGCGGGGGGCGCTGCCCGCCGGGCGCGGGTGACCGGCACGGCAGCACTAGGATCGGTGCCCATGCGCCTGCTCTTCGCCGGGACGCCCGCGGTGGCGCTGCCCTCGCTGGACGCCCTGCTCGCCTCCCGCCACGAGGTCGTCGCCGTCCTCACCCGGCCCGACGCCCGGGCGGGCCGCGGCCGCACCCTGCAGCCCAGCCCGGTGAAGGAGCGCGCGCTCGAGGCCGGCCTCGAGGTGCTCACGCCGGCCACGCTGCGGGACGAGGCGTTCGCCGCCCGGCTCGCCGACCTCGCCGTGGACGCGGCCCCGGTGGTCGCCTACGGGAACCTCGTGCCGCCGGCCGTCCTCGACGTCCCCCGGCACGGCTGGGTCAACCTGCACTTCTCCCTGCTGCCCGCCTGGCGGGGCGCGGCGCCCGTGCAGCACGCGATCATCGCCGGCGACGAGGTCACCGGCGCGAGCACCTTCCGCCTGGAGGCCGGGCTCGACACCGGGCCGGTCCTCGGCACGCTGACCGAGACGATCCGGCCGACCGACACCTCCGGCGACCTGCTCGGCCGGCTCGCGGACGCCGGCGCCGGTCTGCTGGTGAGCACGCTCGACGCGCTGGAGGACGGGATCCTCGCGCCCGTCGCGCAGCCCGCCGACGGCGTCAGCCTGGCGCCGCGACTCAGCACCGAGGACGCGCGGGTGCGGTGGCAGCACCCCGCGATGGCCGTCGACCGGCGCGTGCGGGGCTGCACCCCCGCCCCCGGCGCGTGGACGACGCTGCCCGACGGCGCGCGGCTCGGGCTCGGCCCCGTGCGGCTCGCGCCCGAGGTCACCGACCTCGCGCCCGGGCAGGTGCGCGCCGGGCGGGCCGAGGTGCTCGTCGGTACCGGCACGCACGCCGTCCGGCTCGGCGAGGTCCGGCCCGCGGGCAAGCGGGCGATGGCGGCGACCGACTGGGCGCGCGGCGCGCGGCTCGGCGAGGACGCCGTCCTCGGCCGGGAGCAGGACGCGGCGACGGGGGCGACGGCGTGAGCGGGCAGGGCGGGGACGGAGCGCGCGGCGGAGCACGGCGCGGCGGCGGTCAGCGCGGGGGCGGTCAGCGCGGGGGAGCGCCGAGCGGCGGCGGGCGCCCGGACGCGCAGGGCGGACAGGGCGAGGCCCGCGGGCAGGGCGGACCGCGTGGGCAGGGCGGGCCGCGTGGGCAGGGCGAGCAGGGGCGGCGCGGCCCGCGGGCCCGGACGGCCGCGGCGCCCGCGCAGCGCCGGCGGGCGGGCGACCCGGCGCGCACGGCCGCGTTCGACGCGCTGCGCACGGTCGCCGACTCCGACGCCTACGCCAACCTGGTCCTGCCGCCGCTGCTGCGCGAGCGCGGCATCCGCGGCCGGGACGCCGGGTTCGCCACCGAGCTCGCGTACGGGGCGCTGCGGCTGCGCGGCCGGTACGACGCGATCATCGCCGTGTGCGCCGGGCGGCCGCTCGAGCAGATCGACCCGCCGGTGCTCGACGCGCTCCGGCTCGGCGCGCACCAGCTGCTCGGCATGCGGGTGCCGCCGCACGCGGCGGTGTCGGAGACCGTGGCGCTGGTGCGCGAGCACGTCGGCGCGGGTCCGGCGCAGTTCACCAACGCGGTCCTGCGGGCGGTGTCCCGCGAGCCGCTGGACGCGTGGCTGGACCGGGTGGGCGACGCCGCCGACCCGACGGAGTCCGACGAGGTCGCCCGGCTGTCCGTGATCGAGAGCCACCCCGCGTGGGTCACCC
>JAPSIJ010000082.1:0-6575 GCA_031178805.1 Cellulomonas sp.
CGGCCGCTCCGGTGCCGGCAAGTCCGCCGTCGCCTTCGAGCTCTCGGCGCTCTGGCAGCGCGCCGGCCTGGCGCACTGCCTGGTCGACGGCGACAACCTCTGCGCCGCCTACCCGAAGCCGGCCACCGACCCGCACGGCACCGCGATGACCGAGGCGAACCTGCGCGCGGTCTGGGCCACCTACGCCACGGCGGGCTACCGGCGGCTCGTCTACGTCAACACGGTCAGCGTGCTGGAGCGCGAGCTCGTGACCCGGGCGCTCGGTGGCCGGGCGCAGGTCACCGGCGCCCTCCTGACCGCCTCCGCGCGCACCGTGCGCGACCGCCTCGGCGCGCGGGAGATCGGGTCCGAGCTGCGCGCCCACCTGGACCGCAGCGCCGCGACCGCCGAGCTGCTGGACCGGGCGGCGGGCCCGTGGGTGGCCCGCGTGCCCACCGACGGCCGGACCGTGGCGGAGGTGGCCGCCGACGTGGCCGCGGCCTCCGGCTGGGTCACCCCCGGCTGAGCCCGCCCGCGGGGCGCTCGGGCGGCTCCGGCGTCGGCGCTGCGGGGGAGCGCACCGTCCGGAGCATCGTGCCGTGGTCGCCCCACGGCTCGGTGAACCCGGCCGCCTCGAGGTCCGCCTGCTCCCGGTCCGAGCGCGCCAGCGCGATCACCTCCACGCCGGGCGGCAGCACCGCGTCCAGCAGCGCGGCCACGGCGGCGGGCAGGTCGGGGCGGCCGGGGTCCCGCGCGACGACCCGGCCGAGGTGCCAGCCGCGCCGCTCCAGCCCCGGCAGGCGCAACCGGCCGGCCCGCTCGGCGGCGGACCGGTCGGACCGGTCCCGGAGCGCGCGCAGGACCGACGCGCTGACGACGTACGCGAGCACGACGTACACCCCGACGAGCAGCTGCCACCCGCCGACCGCGCGCAGGCCGGTGGCGAACGCGCCCGCGACCACCCACCCGACGAGCAGCGTCAGGACCTCCTGCCGGCGCGGGACCGGCCGCAGCAGCAGCACCGTCACGGCGCCGCCGTCGCGGGCGAACCGGGCCCGCCGGGTGAGCAGCACCTCGCCGAGCGCGGCGGGGAACCGCCAGGCCGCCCACCAGCGCCGCGTGCGGCCGGTGCCCGGCGCGCCCGCCCACGCGACCGTGCGGGCCACCGGCACGAGCAGCCCGCGCCCGACGCGCGACCAGCCGGCCGGCGCCGCGGCGTCGGGGACGGGGCTCATGCCCGGAGGATGCCACGTCGGCACCTGCCGCGTCCTCCCTCGCCGAGACCGCACTTCTCGTCTGCGACCACCCCCGGCGGCAGAGGTGGGAAGTGGAGTCTCGGCGGACCCCGGGGCGGCGCGGCGGCGCGTGCCGGCGCGGCGGCGGGCGTCAGGCCGCGGGGCCGGGGACCTCGTCCAGCGGGGCTGGGGCCTCGTCGGTGTGGGCGACGTGCCGGAGCTGGCGCCAGATCGCCACCACGAACACCGCGGACCCGGCGGCGGCGAACCAGAACGGCGCGGTGACGCCCCAGTGCTCGGCCAGCGTGCCGCCGACCGCGGAGCCGACCACCAGGCCGCCGAACACCCCGACCGTGTTGACGCTGCCGACGCGTCCCTGCAGCGCGACCGGCACCGCCCGCTGGCGGATGGTCACCGAGGTGGTGCCCCAGATGAACGCGTGCGCCCCGAACACGAAGAAGATCCCGGTCGCCACCCACGGCTGCCGGGTGAGCGCCAGCCCGAGGTGGGTCAGGGTCTCCACGACGAGGCCGATGCGCATCAGGTTGCCCAGGGACACCCGGCGCGTGATCCAGCCGTACGCCGGGACGGCGGCCAGCCCGCCGGCCGCCATCACCGTGGTCAGCAGCCCGTAGCCGACCTCGCCCAGCCCGAGCCGGCGGGTCGCGTAGAGCACGAGCACCGACCACGCGGCCCCGAACGTGATGTTGAAGATGAAGATGGTGAGCACCAGCGTCCGCACCGCCGCGTGCCGCACCGCCCACCGGAAGCCCTCCGCGATGTCCCGGCCGAGGTGCGGGCGCGGGCCGGGGTGCGGCTCGCGCCCCGGCAGCACCATCCGGGCGACGAGCAGCGCCGCGGCGGCGACGACGACGGCCTGCGCGGCGAACGGCCAGAGCGCGCCGGCGGCGAACAGCGCCGCCCCCACCGGCGGGCCGGCCAGCTGGTTCACGGTGATGAAGCCGGTCTGCACCCGGGCGTTCGCCACCGCCAGGTCGTCGCGCGCGACCAGCATCGGCAGGAACGTCTGCGTGGCGTTGTCCGCGAACACCTCCGCCGTGCCCAGCACGAACATCGCGGCGAGCACGACCGCGATCGACTCGTTCCCCGTGCCGATGGTCGCCGCCAGCGCGGCCAGGACCACCGTGCGCACGGTGTTCACCACGATGACGATCCGCCGGCGGTCCCACCGGTCGGCCAGCGCGCCCGCGAGCAGCCCGAACAGCAGCGGCGGCAGCCACTGGAGCGTCGCGGCCAGCGCCACCAGCCGGGCGTCCTCGGTGAGCGAGGCGACGAGGAGGGGCGCCGCCGCGAGGGCGATGCCGTCGCCGAGGTTGCTCACCCACGACGACGCCAGCAGCCACCGGAAGGGCGTGCCCAGGCGCCGGGGGACGACGGTCTCGACGAGGTGGCTCACAAGGGCGAGATGCTAGCCCGGCGCGGGGGCGGTGCCGCGGACGCGCCGGACGACGAGCTCGGGCACCACGGGCGACCCCGGCCCGTGCGGCGCCTCCGGGAAGTGGAACACGCCGAGGATCAGCTGCATCGGGTAGTCGGGCGCCTGCGCCACGGTGCGGGTGAGTGCACCGTCCACGGAGAACCGCACCTCGCCGGGCCGCCAGTCGGCGGCGTAGGTGTGCCACGCGGCGACGTCGAGCCGGGTCCGCGGCGCGGTGAAGTCCTCGCGGAGCGCGGGGTCGCGGAACGGGTGCACGCCGGAGCCGAGCGCGACGGTCGGCGTGCCGTCGTCGTCGGTGCCGACCGCGTCGCCGAACACCTCGACCAGGCAGATCTCGCCGCTGCGCTCCGGGACGTCCTCCACGCCGACCAGCCAGGCGGAGAACATCGACCCCGGCCCGACGACCGCCCGGCAGGTGACCTCGACGCGCCCGTGGTGCGGGGTGTACGCCCAGCGCGCCGGCTGCTCCTCGCGCACGACGAGCCCCGGGCGGAACGGCTGCTGCCCCTGCGTGCTGCCCACGGGACCGGACCACGACCCGCTCTGCACCGCCGACACCCGCAGCGGCGGTGCGTGCAGGTCCGGGCACCACACCGGGTGACCCGGCGGGACGGACAGGTGCAGCCCGTCCGGCCCCGTGCGGACGTGGGCCGCGGCGGCGGCGCGCGAGCTCCACGCCGGCAGGTACGCGGTGGTCCAGCCGCGCTCCTCGGGCGGGCGGTCGAACGTCTCGTCGACCTCGGTGGGCCCGGGCGGCCCAGGGTGGGGCGTCGTCGGCATCGGCTGCTCCCGGCGGGGTGGGGGTCGTCGCGCCGAGCCTAGGGGCGCCGCCCGGCGGCGCGCTCCGGTGGCATGCCCCCGCCGCCCGGCCTAGCGTCGGGGCACGGGCGGCCGCGCCGCCCCGGGCGGGAGCAGACCGCCCTCCGGCCGATCCGGGAGGACGCCCATGAGCACCGACGACGTCAGCCGCGACCAGCTGCCGATCCCCGACTTCGACCACCTGCCGATCGGGTCCGTGGGGCACCGCATCCGCAGCCTCGAGGCGGAGGAGATCGACCTGCTGCGCCGGTACGAGGAGGCGCACGCGAACCGCGTGGCCGTGATCCAGATCCTCGACCACCGGCTGCTCGACCTCGCCGAGGGCCAGCGGCCGTCCGGCGGCGACGCCGCGGCCCCGGCCGCGGAGACCGCGGGCGCGCCCGACGCGGGCAGCGTGGTCACGCCCCAGACCTCCGGCCCGCCGGTGAACCCGCCGTCGCACGGCGTGCCGACCAACCCGGCCCAGCCGCGGCACTGACCCGGCCCGCACCGCCACCACCCGGCGCCCCCGCGCCCGACCCGGCCCCCGGCTCGCCGACGGGAGCGGGCGCGCCACGACCGACGACCCCCGGAGGACCACCGTGACCGATGCCACGACGGACGAGGACGAGCGCGACCGCGCCTCGCAGGAGCAGCCGGACCCGCCCGCCGCGGTGCGCGTGCTGCTGTTCGCGTTCTGCTTCGCGCTGCTCCTCGCCGGCTTCTACCTGATGGGGCTCGCCTTCGACAACGCGTCGATCACGCTGTTCACCATCGGCATCCTGCTCAGCGGCGGGGCGTTCTTCGTCGCCATGCACCGGCCCGAGCGCTGAGGGCGTGGCACGTCAGGACGGGCCGGTCGGGCTCGAGGAGGCCGTGCGGCGGGTGCTCGGCGAGGGCACCGCGCTCCGGGAGTCCCAGCGGGACGCCCTGGACGGGCTGCGCGAGCACGACACGCTGCTCGTCGCCCGCTCCGGGGCCGGCAAGACCGCGGTCTACGCGATCGCGACCCTGATGAGCGGGCGGCTCACCGTGGTGGTCTCGCCGCTGCTGGCCCTGCAGCGCGACCAGGTGGCGGGGCTGCGGGAGGCGGGCCTGCGGGCGGAGGCGGTCAGCTCCGCCCGGGGCGCGCGCGCCCAGCGGGAGGCGCTGGACCGGGCCGCCGACGGCGCGCTGGACGTGCTGGTGCTCGGCCCCGAGCAGCTGGTCCGCCGGCCCGTCGTCGACGCGCTGGACCGGGCGGACGTCGGCCTGGTCGTCGTGGACGAGGCGCACTGCGTCAGCGAGTGGGGCCACGACTTCCGGCCCGACTACGTGCACGTCGCCGGCACGGTGCAGCGGCTGGGTCGCCCCCGGGTGCTCGCCCTGACCGCCACGGCGTCGCCGCAGGTGCGCGACGAGGTGGTGGCCCGGCTCGGCATGGTGGAGCCGCGCGTGCTGGTGCACGACGCGGACCGGCCGAACATCTGGCTCGGCGCGCACCACGCCAGCACGCCCCGCGAGCGGGACGACCGCGTCGTGGCCCTCGTCGGCGAGCTGCTGGCCGACCCCGGCGGCGCCGGGCTGGTCTACGCCCGCACCCGCTCGCACGTCGAGGAGCTCACCGCGGCGCTCGCGGCCGCCGGCCACCCGGCGCGCGGCTACCACGCGGGGCTGCCCGCGAAGGAGCGCGCGGAGGTCGAGCGGGCGTTCCTGTCGGGCCGGGAGGACCTGGTCGTCGCGACCAGCGCGTTCGGCATGGGCGTGGACCGGGCGGACGTGCGGTTCGTGGTGCACGCCGGTCCGCCGACGTCGCTGGACGCCTACTACCAGGAGGTCGGCCGGGCCGGGCGGGACGGGGAGCCGGCGCGCGCCGTGCTGGTGTCCCGGCCGGACGACATCGGCCTGAACCAGTACCTGCGCTCCGGCGGCGTGCCGCGCACCGCGACGCTGGGGGCGGTGCTCGACGCGCTCGCCGCCGGACCGGCCGGTGCCGACGGGGACGACCCGGCGACGGACCAGCAGGCGCTGGTGGCCGCGACCGGGCTCGCGGCCCGGACGGTGTCCCGGGCCCTCGGCGTGCTGCTGGACGTCGGGGCGGTGGTCCGCGAGGACGGCACGCTGCGGGCGACCGGGACCACGGCGCGCCAGGCCGCCCGCGAGGCCGCCGCCCGCCAGGAGGAGCGGCAGGCCGTGGAGCGGTCCCGGGTGGAGGTGGTACGCGCGTACGCCGACACCACGGACTGCCGCCGGCGGCTGCTGCTGGAGCTGCTGGGGGAGAAGCACCCGCGCCCGTGCGGCGCGTGCGACAACTGCGACGCGGGCACCTCCGTGGAGGTCGAGGACGCCCCGCTGCGGCCCGGCCAGGCGGTCGAGCACGCCGAGTGGGGGCCGGGGCAGGTGTCCGTCGTGGAGGAGGACCGGGTCACGGTCTTCTTCGCCGAGCGCGGGTACGTCACCCTCGACACGGAGGTCGCGCTGGACGCCGGCCTGCTGCGGGCCGCCACGGCGTGAGGCGCGCGCGAGAGGGGGGCGGACCGGTGCCGGACCTGACCGCGGTCGCCGCCGAGCTCTACGGGGTGCCGCCGGGGGAGTTCACCGCCGCCCGGACCGCCGCCGTGCGGGCGGCGCGGGCCGACGGCGACCGCGACCTCGCACGCGCCGTCGGGGCGCTGCGCAAGCCGTCCGCCGCCGCCGCGGCGGTGAACCTGCTGGTGCGGGAGCGCCCGGACGACCTCGGGGAGCTGCTGGACCTCGGGGTGCGGCTGCGGGAGGCGCAGGCCGCGCTGGCCGGGACCGACCTGCGGGCCCTGCACGCGGAGCAGCGGCGCCGCACCGCGGACGTGGTGGCCGCCGCGGTGGACCTGCTCACCGACCGCGGCGGCTCGGTGGGGGCGGCGGCGCACGAGCAGGTCGAGGCGACGCTGCGCGCCGCGATGGGCGACCCGGGCGCGGCCGCGGCGGTCGCGACGGGGCTGCTCACGCGCGACCTGTTCTCCTCCGGCCTCGAGCCGGTGGACGTCGACGGGGCCGTCGCGGTGCCGGACGCGCCCCCGCTCGCCGGTGCGCCCGCGCGGCGCACCCCGCTCCGGGCCGTGCCGGACGAGCGCGAGGGGGCCGGCACC
>JAPSIJ010000082.1:6675-8257 GCA_031178805.1 Cellulomonas sp.
GAGCGCCGCCGCGCCGCGGCCCGGCGGGCGGCTCAGGAGGACGTGGCGCTGGCCCGCGCGGACGCGGACAGCCGCCGGGCGGCCCGCGAGGCGGCCGAGGAGCGGCTGCGGGCCGCGGAGGACCGGCAGGCGGAGCTCACCGGGCTGGTGCAGCGCACGCAGGACGAGCTCGCCCGGCTGCGCGAGGCCCTCGCGGCCGCGGAGCAGGAGGCCAGAGAGGTGGGCCTGGAGGTCCGGCACGCCCGGTCGGCGCGGGGCACGGCGGCGAAGGCGGCGGAGCGGGCGGACGAGCGCCTGCGCGCGGCCGAGCGGGACCTCGACCGGCTCTGAGCGGCGGGTGTGACGCGGATCACGCCCAGCCGTTGACGGGTGTGCCGGGCCTTCTTACGCTGGCGGGACGGCACGCTCCGCCAGGTCGTGGGGCGCCCGTGGCGGTGCCGGGTGGAGCACGAGCCCGGCCCACCGGTGCGTCCCTCCGGGCGCAGCGCGTCGCGGGGTCGGACCGCACCGTCGTCAGGAGCAGCGCGATGTCGCGAGCGTCCCGTCGGCCCCGTCACCGGCGGGACGACCGCACCCGCGCGGGTGCCGCCGCGGGGCGCGCCTCGGCGGTGCTGGTGCTCGGTGCCGTGCTGGCGGCGGGCCTCGGCGGTGCCGCCCCGACGGGCACGCAGCCCGCCGCGGCGACCACGGAGGGCCGCGCCGGCGCCGGGGAGCCCGTGGGCGGCCGGACCGCCGAGCAGGCGCGCTGGAGCGCGCGGTCCGCGGCGGACGCCCACGCCGTCGTCGCCGAGGCGCGGACCATCGGCGCGGCCGCGCTCGCCGCCGCGTCCGGGGTCGAGCCGCTCCGGGTGGCCCCGGAGCCCCCGGCGGCGCTCGCCGACCTCGACGGGGCCGTCGTGCGCCTGCGGGACGCGGTCGTCGACGTGGACGACGCCGCCGCCGCGGACCCCGGGGAGCGTGTCGACGCCGCGCGGGCCGCCCAGGACGCGGCGGCGGAGGTGTTCCGGCTCGCCCTGGAGGTCGAGGCCAGCGTGCCGCCGGTGGCGGTCGAGGCGCGCGGGGCGGACCTGGCCGGGCTGGACGCGCTGGAGGCGGCGCTCCTGCGGGCCGAGGCGGCCGCGGACCGGCTCTCGGCCGGTGCCGCGGGCACCACGGGCCCCGGCACGGCACGGCGCGCGGGCACCCGGGCCCAGGACGGGGTCACCTCCGGGCCGCTGCGCGCGGACGGCACGGTCGACCCCGCGGTGCTGTGCCCGGTGCCGTTCGCCCCCGGCGCCCGGCTGCGCTGCGACGCGGTGGACGCCCTGGTGGCGCTGAACGCGGAGTTCCGCGCCGACCACGGCACGGACCTCCCGGTCGGCAGCACCTACCGGACCTACGCCGAGCAGGTGGCCCTGAAGATCGCCAAGGGCGGCCTCGCGGCCCACCCGGGGACGTCGCACCACGGCTGGGGCGTGGCGGTCGACTTCAGCGGGTTCGGCGGCGTCGGCGAGTTCGACGGCCCGCTGTACCGCTGGATGGTGGCGCACGGCCCGGCGTACGGCTGGATCCACCCGGCGGCGATGGGCCCGGGCGGCTCGGG
>JAPSIJ010000083.1 GCA_031178805.1 Cellulomonas sp.
ACCTGGACGCCGACCTCACGGGCCGGCACGTGCTGATCGTCGAGGACATCATCGACTCCGGCCTCACGCTGTCCTGGCTGCTGGCCAACCTGCGCAGCCGCGGCCCGGCCTCGGTCGAGATCGCCACGATGCTGCGCAAGCCCGAGGCGGCGAAGGTCGAGGTCGACGTCCGCTACGTCGGCTTCGACATCCCCAACGAGTTCGTCGTCGGCTACGGCCTCGACTACGCCGAGAAGTACCGCAACCTGCCGTTCGTCGGGACGCTCGCCCCGCACGTCTACTCCAGCTGACCGCCGGGCCGCCCCCGCGCACCGGCTCCGCGCGGGGGACCGCCGGTCCAGCCCTGGGCGAACACGACCGGTCCGCCCCAGGTGCAGCGTGTACTTTCGGAGCCTCCACCCCTGCGACCGGAGGGACGAGGGGGCACGCCCCCGTCTGCCCATGACACTCAAGCGCCTCACCCGCGGACCCGTCCTGTGGATCATCGTCGCCGTCGTGATCCTGTGGATCGGGGCCAGCGCCCTCATGTCCTCGGGCGTGCAGCGGATCGACACCTCCGACGGCCTGGAGCTGATCCGGGACGGGAAGGTCGAGCAGGCCCGCATCACCGAGGGGTCGCAGCGGGTCGACCTCACCCTCACCGAGGACTTCGTCAAGGACGAGGAGAACCTCGGCACGAGCGTCCAGTTCTTCTACGTCGTCCCGCAGGGCCCGGCCGTGGTCGAGGCCATCGCCGACGCGGACCCCGAGGGCGGCTACACCTCCGACGTCCCGCAGCAGTCGTGGTGGGCGAGCCTGCTCACGCTGATCCTGCCGTTCGTCATCATCCTGGGCCTGTTCTGGTTCCTGATGTCGTCCATGCAGGGTGGCGGCTCGCGGGTGATGCAGTTCGGCAAGTCGAAGGCCAAGCTCGTGTCCAAGGAGTCGCCGCAGGTGACCTTCGCGGACGTCGCCGGCGTGGACGAGGCCGTCGAGGAGCTGCAGGAGATCAAGGAGTTCCTCTCCGAGCCCGCCAAGTTCCAGGCCGTCGGCGCCAAGATCCCCAAGGGCGTGCTGCTGTACGGCCCGCCCGGGACCGGCAAGACGCTGCTGGCCCGCGCCGTCGCCGGCGAGGCCGGCGTGCCGTTCTACTCGATCTCCGGCTCGGACTTCGTCGAGATGTTCGTCGGCGTCGGCGCCAGCCGCGTGCGCGACCTGTTCACGCAGGCCAAGGAGAACGCCCCCGCGATCATCTTCATCGACGAGATCGACGCCGTCGGCCGGCACCGCGGCGCCGGCATGGGCGGCGGGCACGACGAGCGCGAGCAGACCCTCAACCAGATGCTGGTCGAGATGGACGGCTTCGACGTCAACGCGAACGTCATCCTGATCGCCGCCACGAACCGCCCCGACATCCTCGACCCCGCGCTGCTGCGCCCCGGCCGGTTCGACCGGCAGGTGTCGGTCGAGGCGCCGGACCTCAAGGGCCGCGAGCGGATCCTGCAGGTGCACGCGCAGGGCAAGCCGATGGCCACGGACATCGACCTCGGCGCCGTCGCGCGCCGCACCCCGGGCTTCACGGGTGCGGACCTGGCGAACGTGCTGAACGAGGCGGCGCTGCTCACCGCGCGCTCCAACGCGCAGATCATCGACGACCGCGCCCTGGACGAGGCCATCGACCGCGTGATCGCCGGGCCGCAGAAGCGCACCCGCGTGATGAAGGTCAAGGAGCAGAAGATCACCGCGTACCACGAGGGCGGCCACGCCCTGGTGGCGGCGGCGCTGCGGTACACCGACCCGGTGACCAAGGTGACGATCCTGCCGCGCGGCCGGGCCCTCGGCTACACGATGGTCATGCCGACGGAGGACAAGTACTCCACGACCCGCAACGAGCTGCTGGACCAGCTCGCGTACGCCATGGGCGGCCGGGTCGCCGAGGAGCTGGTGTTCCACGACCCGACCACGGGCGCGAGCAACGACATCGAGAAGGCCACCGCCACGGCCCGCAAGATGGTCACCCAGTACGGCATGAGCGAGCGCGTCGGCGCGGTGAAGCTCGGCCAGGACTCGGGCGAGGTCTTCATGGGCCGCGACATGGGCCACGGCCGCGACTACTCGGAGTCGGTCGCGGGCGCGGTCGACGTCGAGGTCCGCCGGCTGATGGACCACGCGCACACCGAGGCGTGGGAGATCCTCGTCGAGTACCGCGACGTCCTGGACGCCCTCGTGCTCGAGCTGCTCGAGAAGGAGACGCTCAACCAGGCCGAGCTCGCGGAGATCTTCCGGCCGATCGTGAAGCGGCCCCCGCGCGAGGTCTGGCTGTCCAGCGAGCAGCGCGCGGTCTCGGACCGGCCGCCGGTGCTGACCCCCGCCGAGCAGGCGCAGCAGAACGGCGCCGTGATCCCGCAGGACGAGGCGGCCGCCGCCAAGGACGAGCACCCCGCCGTGGGTGCGGTCGAGGTGCCGCCGAGCCAGACGCCGGACGCCTGAGCCGTGCGCGAGGTGCCGCCGTACGACGCCGCGCGCGTCGAGGCCGCCGTGCGCGAGCTGCTGCTCGCGGTCGGGGAGGACCCGGACCGGGACGGTCTGCGGGACACCCCGGCCCGGGTGGCCCGGTCCTACCGGGAGATCTTCGCGGGCCTGCGGCAGGACCCGTCGGAGGTGCTCAGCGCGACCTTCGACATCGGCCACGAGGAGATGGTCCTGGTCAAGGACATCGAGGTGTACTCGACCTGCGAGCACCACCTCGTGCCGTTCCACGGGGTCGCGCACGTCGGCTACATCCCGGGCGAGACCGGGCGCGTCACCGGCCTGAGCAAGCTGGCGCGGCTGGTCGACGTCTACGCGCGCCGGCCGCAGGTGCAGGAGCGGATGACGGGCGAGATCGCGGACGCCCTGGTCCAGGTGCTGCAGCCGCGCGGGGTGCTCGTCGTCGTCGAGTGCGAGCACCTGTGCATGTCGATGCGGGGCGTGCGCAAGCCCGGCTCCCGCACGGTGACGTCCGCGGTGCGCGGGCAGATGCGCGACGCCGCCACCCGGGCCGAGGCGATGAGCCTCGTCCTCGGGCGCTGACGGTCCCGCGGGACGCCGTCCCGGACCGCCTAGGCTGACCCCGTGCGTCCCCCCTCGCCGCTGCCGGAAGCGCTGACCGCCGCAGGTCGGGCGGGCCGGGCGCTGGTCATGGGCGTGGTGAACGTGACGCCCGACTCGTTCTCCGACGGCGGGCGCTGGTTCACCCCGGACGCCGCGGTGGCGCACGGCCTGTCCCTGCTGGCCGACGGCGCCGACCTGCTGGACGTCGGCGGGGAGTCCACCCGCCCCGGCGCGGCGCGGGTGCCGGTCGGCGAGGAGCTGGACCGGGTGCTGCCCGTGGTCCGCGCGCTGGTGGCGCACGGCGCGGTCGTCTCGGTCGACACCACCCGCGCCGAGGTCGCCGCCGCGGCGGTCGCGGCCGGTGCCGTCGTGGTCAACGACGTGTCCGGCGGCCTGGCCGAGCCGGAGATCCACGAGGTCGTGGCCCGCACCGGCGTCGTCTACGTGGCGATGCACTGGCGCGGCCACGCGGACGTGATGGACAGCCTGGCCGTGTACGACGACGTCGTCGTCGACGTGCGCCGCGAGCTCGCCGCGCGGGTGGACGCCCTGCGCGCCGCCGGCGTCGCGGACCACCAGGTGGTGCTCGACCCCGGGCTGGGGTTCGCCAAGCCCGGCGCGGCCAACTGGCCGCTGCTCGCCCGGCTGCCGGAGCTCGTCGCCGACGGGTTCCCGGTGCTGGTGGGGGCGTCCCGCAAGCGGTTCCTCGGCCACCTGCTGGCCGGGCCGGACGGCACCCCCGTCCCCCCGGAGCGGCGGGACGGCGCGACGGCGGCCGTGTCGGCGCTGGCCGCGGCGGCGGGGGCGTGGTGCGTGCGGGTGCACGAGGTGCGAGGGACGGCCGACGCGGTGCGCGTGGCGGCCCGGTGGACGGCCGAGGCGCCGTCCGGGAAGGACGACCGATGAGCGACGAGGCGGACGTGCTCGGCCCCGGGGGCCGGCGGCTGGACCGGATCCGGCTGCTGGGCGTGACGGCGACCGGGTACCACGGCGTGTTCGAGCACGAGCGGCGCACCGGGCAGGTGTTCTCCGCCGACGTGGTCGCGCACCTGGACACCCGCCGGGCGGCCGCGACCGACGACCTCGGGCACACCCTGAACTACGGCACGCTCGCCGAGCAGGTCGTGGCCGTGCTGGCGGGCGAGCCCGCCGACCTGGTGGAGACGGTCGCGGAGCGGATCGCCGCGACCGTGCTCGCGCACCCCCAGGTGCAGGCGGTGGACGTCGCGGTGCACAAGCCGCAGGCGCCGATCACCGTGCCGTTCGGCGACGTGGTGGTCGAGGTCCGGCGCGACCGGTCCTGGCTGCCCGCGGCGGAGCCCGTGGCGGCGGACGCGCCGCGGTGGCGGCCCGAGGGCGGCGCGCCCGCGGCGGCGCCCGCCGAGCCGCTCGCCCCCGCCCCCGTGGCCGCGCCCGCCGGTGCGCCGGCCGCCGGGGCGCTGCCGCTGACCGCCGTGGAGCCGCCCGCCGTGGCGGCCGCCGCGCCCGACCTGCCGCCGGGTCCCGTGCCGGGGCCGGCCACCGCCCCGGCGCCGGCCGCCCCGGAGGCCGGGGACGACCGCCCGGACGACGTCGTGGACGCCGAGCTGGTGCAGGACGCGCTCGACGCGGCCCCCGACGCCCCGGTGGACGTCGTGCTGGCCATCGGCTCGAACCTCGGCGCGGCGCAGGACACCCTGCGCGACGCCGTCGCGGACCTCGCGGCGACGCCCGGCCTGGAGGTGGTCGACGTCTCCGCGCTGGCCCGCACCGCGCCGGTGGGCGGTCCGGAGCAGCCGGACTACCTGAACGCCGTCGTCATCGCCCGCACGACCCTGTCCCCCCGCGACCTGCTGCGCGCCACCGCCGAGGTCGAGCGGCAGCACGGCCGCGAGCGGCTGGTGCACTGGGGACCGCGCACGCTGGACGTCGACATCATCGTCTACGGGTCGGTGTCCGCCGTGACCGACGACCTCGAGCTGCCGCACCCCCGCGCCCACGAGCGCGCGTTCGTGCTGCAGCCGTGGGCCCAGGTCCGGCCCGACGCCGTGCTGCACGGCCTCGGCGGCGGCCCCGTGGCCCAGCTCGCCGCGACGGCCCCCGACCGCGAGGGCGTGCGCTGGCTCGCCCTCGACTGGCTGACCGCGCCGGTGCCGGCCGCGCAGCCCGACCCGGGCGACGCCGCCGGGGCCGCGGACGAGCAGCGGCTGGACGCGCCGCTCGACGCCCCGCTCGACGCCCCGCTGCACGACCCGCTCGGCCCGCTGGGCGACCCGGTCGACCCGCTCGACGCCGCCGGCCGGCGGGACCCGTGATGCAGCGCACCCGGGTCCGCACGCTCGTCCTGCTCGCGGTGGCCGCCGCCGCCGCGGGCTGGCTGCTGGTCCGCGTGCTCGCGAGCCAGGGCGTCACCCTGCCGCCCGTGCCCTGGGCGATGGTGGCGGTGCTGGTGCTGATCGCCGCCGTGGTGCTCGGCATGGGCTGGAGCGTCCGGCAGTACCTGCAGGGCCGGCGCCCGTCGCTCGACCCCATCCGCGCCGCCCGCACCGCGGTGCTCGCCAAGGCGTCCTGCTACACCGGGGCCCTGCTGACCGGCTGGTACGCCGCGCAGGTGCTCGACGTGCTGGGCGACCTGGCGATCGAGGCGCAGCGGGACCGGGCGCTGTCGGCCGGGCTCGCGGTGCTCGGCGCCGTGGTGCTGGCCGTGGTCGGGCTCGTGGTGGAGTGGATGTGCCGCGTGCCCCCGCCGGAGGACCCGGAGACCGCCGGCCCGCCGCCGGCGCCCGCCCCGGACGCCGCCGCGGGCTGACCCGCGGCGCGGGCCACGGGCGGGGGGCCGACGGTGGAAGGATGGCCGCATGACCACGCCCGACGGTGACGCCGTCGCCCCGCCGCAGCCCGACGCCGTGCCCGCGCCCGCCACCGCCCCCGTGCGGGAGAGCGAGCCGTTCGAGCCGGCCGGGGTCGCCTGGACCCCGGTGTCGCCGCGCCTGGCCACCGCCCGGCTGGTGGTCGGGCTGATCTGGCTGGGCGTCCCGCTGCTCGGCTTCGCGCTCGCCGCCGTGCTGTCGCCGATCGTGTGGTTCTGGATCCCGGCGGGGGTGTTCGCCCTGCTCGCCCTCTGGACGGCGTGGCTCGTGCCGCGCCAGGTGCGGGCCCTGGGCTACGCGGAGCGCGCCGACGACCTGCTGCTGCGCAAGGGCATCCTGTTCCGGTCGATGGTCGTCGTGCCCTACGGCCGGATGCAGTACGTCGACGTCTCGGCCGGCCCCCTCGCGCGCAAGCTCGGCATCGCCTCGGTGCAGCTGCACACGGCGTCGCCGGGCACCGACGCGTCCATCGACGGGCTGCCCACGGCCGAGGCGGCGCGGCTGCGCGACCAGCTCGCGTCCCGCGGCGAGGCCCGGCTGGCGGGGCTGTGACCGGGCCGCTGCCCGCGCCCGCCCCGGTCCCGGTGCCCGGGGAGGACGACCTCGGCTGGCGCCGGATGCACCCGGTGACGCCGGCGGTGAAGGGCTGGAAGGTCCTCGTCGCGGTGATCGCCGTCATCGCGTGGAACGCGGCCGACGAGGTCCGCGACCTGGCCGAGCTGCTCGGCGCGCGGGTCTGGCTGTTCGTGGCCGGCGCGATCGTGCTGGCCGCGCTCATCGGGTTCGGCTACTCCGCCGTCGCCTGGCGGATGACGCGGTTCGCCGTCACCGACGAGGCCGTGCACCTGCGCACCGGCGTGCTGTTCCGGCAGCAGCGGCAGGCCCGGCTCGACCGGCTGCAGGCCGTCGACGTCGTCCAGCCGCTCCTGGCCCGGGTGCTCGGGCTCGCGGAGCTGCGGCTGGAGGTCGCGGGCGGCGCGGGGTCGGCGGTGTCGCTGGCGTTCCTGCGCGAGTCCGAGGCCGAGCAGCTGCGCGCGGAGCTGCTGGCCCGCGCGGCGGGGGTGCACCGCGGCCGGCGGCCCGCGGCAGCGGCCGGGGCTCCTGCCGTGGTGGCGGAGCCGGTGCCCGCGGCCGACGGGTCCGTGCCCGCGACCGGGGCCGCGACCGAGCCCGTGGCCGTTCCGGGGGAGGGTGTCCCGGTCGGTGCGGGTGCGCCGGCGGGTGCGCCCGGCGCCGACGACGGCCCGTGGGACGACGGCCCGGCGCCGGTCGCCCCCGAGCGCCCGGTCTACGAGGTGCCGGTCGGCCGGCTGCTGGTCTCGACGCTGCGGTCCGCGGCGACCGTGTGGCTGGTGCTGCTGCTGGTCGTCCTGGCCGTCGTCGTGGTGACGACCGGGGAGCTCGGGTCGGCGTTCGCCGTGCTCCCGCCGCTGCTCGGCATGGCGTCCTACACCTGGACCCGGTTCAACCGGGGCGCGAACTTCCGCGCGGCGATCTCCCCGGACGGCATCCGGCTGCGGCACGGGCTCACCGAGTCGCGCGCGCAGACCGTCCCGCCGGGGCGGGTGCAGGCCGTGCAGCTCACCCAGGGCCTGCTGTGGCGCGGCCCGGACTGGTGGCGGGTCGAGATCAACGTCGCCGGCTACGGCTCCGCGACCGACCAGAACCAGACCGAGAACGTGCTGCTGCCGGTCGGCACCCGCGAGGACGCGCTGCTCGCGCTGTGGCTCGTGCTGCCGGACCTCGGCACCGACGACCCGCGCGCGCTGGTCGACGCGGGCCTGACCGGGCGCGAGGAGGACGGCGGCTGGGCGGTCGCCCCGCGCCGGTCCCGCTGGCTGGACCCGGTCGGCTGGCGCCGGCACGGCGTGACCGTCACCGACCGCGCGCTGGTGCTGCGGTCCGGGGTGCTGGTGCGCCGGCTCGTCGTCGTCCCGCACGAGCGGACCCAGTCGCTCACCCTGGCGCAGGGCCCGCTGCAGCGGCGGCTCGGCCTCGCGTCCTTCCAGCTGCAGTCCACGCCCGGCCCGGTGACGCCGGCCGTGCAGCACCTGGACGAGCGCGTCGCGGCGGGGCTGATGGACGAGCAGGCGACCCGCGCCCGCACCGCGCGGGCCGGCGCCGGCCCCGAGCAGTGGATGCGACGCGCATGACCCGCCTCGGGATCGGCGTGGTCGGCGCGGGGCGCGTCGGCGCCGTTCTCGGCAGCGCGCTGCGCGCCGCGGGGCACCCCGTCGTCGGCGTCAGCGCGGTGTCGGAGGCGTCGCGGGAGCGCGCGGACACGCTCCTGCCCGGCGTGCCGGTGCTCGACGTGCCGGAGGTCGTCC